>JAOUHV010000037.1 GCA_029884425.1 Gammaproteobacteria bacterium | reverse complement strand
GCTTCGTGCATGGCACGAAAATCCTCAGTGTCGGCGATGGCAGGCTGAAAATACGTGGTGGCACCGGCGAAAATGGAATCGCCCCAGCGCTTTTTGAGCGCCAGATAAATATTGGCGCGCCAGAGAGAGTTGACGCCGCTGTCAGCCAGGTTGGCGTCGGCGCTCACTTGCTCTTCGGAATAAAAACCGCCCAGGCCGAGGATGATGCCGTAGTCTTGGTCGGGTTCAGCCAGGCGCAATCGTGCGCCACCGCCGCTGAGGGCGCGATAATTTACCCGCGCAAACTTGTCCTGTTCCCACTGGCCAAAGGCTTCCCAGGCGGTGTAGTCGCTGAGGTCATGCACGCGTCGCATGTGTAGAAAATGGTTGTTGGTATTTTCGCGGCCAAAACTTTCGCCGTATTCCAGATTCATGGTGAGCATGTAGGTGTTGGGGGTGCGAAACCACTGGGTTTGGCTGTTGATGCTGGTGGTGAAGTTTTCGCTGTTGCCGGATTTGCCATCCAGGCCCAGGGTCAGTTGGCCATTCATGCCCTCCTTGAGGGCGCTCAGACGCAAATCTTCGATATTGATAATGGCGAGTGCCTGCATTGGTGAAAACGATAGAAAAAAAATTGTGATGAGGAAAAATCGCTGCATAAAACCACCCGGACAACTGAACGAACAGTTTAGCAGCTTGGGGTGGATCACTTCATGTGGTTGGCCGAAGTTTTACAAAAAAATATCTTCGCTATTAATTCCACGAGGCGGGAAGTTGCGCAGCATCCATAGTGACGGGAGCTTGCTGGTTTAGCTGCCATTGTGCGCTGGCATCACTGAACGTCAAGGTCAGTTGCGCGCCGTTGGCACCGGTCAGCGTGATGCTGCCTTGTTGTGGCTGAGTCTGACCATGCTGCCAGTGCAGAGGTTGATCGGTGCGTAAAAGCAGCTTGCCTTGATCTGCCCAGTCGATTTCGCCGTTGATTTGCAATGTCATACCCGCGCTGTCTGCTGATTGCAGGCGCTCAAGTTTGGTTAGCCAATAACTGGGCAGTGCGGGATCATTTAGGTCAGTGATCATCAGGTTATCGAGCAAGGTGTGAACATCGCCATTGGCTCGATAATTTATGGTGGCGTTGCCATCAATGCGAATAAATTGCGTTGGGTTTTTGAACTGATATTGATCAAACTGAAAATGAATGCGATTGCCGTCAGCGCTGGAGATGACGGGCGAATAGAGGACCTGGCCGTTTTCCAGTTGCTGCGCGTTGCCAAACGGGCTGCAGTAGTCGTTCAGCGAAATAACGTAGCGATCATCTGCTGGCAGGGTAGCACTGAGAATGCTTAGTGTGTACGTCCCGCCACAGGCACCAGCGGCTTCGGCTGGAACGAATAATTGATTGGGTTTGCTGGTCGTCTGGGTCGTGCCAGCCGCCAGTGGGTGCTCAACGCGCAAGATGGCCAATTGCAGCGCCTGGAGCAGCAGGGCTTGAGCGTTGTCGTTGTTCAGTGGCAATAGAGTTTGAGTATCGACCACGCGCTGGCCTTGGCCACAGCCGGCCAACAGCAGAATGCTCAGCAGGGGGAGAGTGCGTAGCGAAAAAACCATGTTATTGCCCGGAGACGGTTGGTGTTGTGTGAGCATTGTAGAGGGGAATTCTTTGGCGTCTCTTAAGTTGCTTTAGGATTTGTATTTATCTATTTGATTATATTTGTTTATTGTTTTGTTTCCGGCTTGCGAGTGATGGAGCCACTGGCGGTGATTGCTGCGCTTCCCTAAAATAGCGCCAAAAGCGGCCGGCGATGTCCGGAGCGTGATGGAAAAAGGACGAAAGGAAAAAACGATGAGTGGCGCGGATAATCAGCCTGACTGGCAAGCGATAGCGGAGAAATTTGATCTTTGGTTGCCACAGTTGGAACCGGTAGGGGAAGACCTGCTGCGCGGGCTGGAACCCTTTTCCGGAGATTTGATTTTGGACGTGGCCTCGGGCACGGGGGAACCCGCGCTGACCCTGGCCAAGCAAAATCCAGAAGTCACGGTTGTGGGGGTGGATGCTGCGCCGGCGATGGCTGCGGTGGCGCAGCGCAAGGTGGATCAGGCCGGCCTGACCAATATTTCGTTCACCGCCATGGCTGCAGAAAGTCTGGACTTTCCCGATTCCTGTTTTGATCGGGTGTTGTGTCGTTTTGGTGTGATGCTGTTTGCCGATCCGCTGAAAGGTTTGCAGGAAATGCATCGCGTTCTGAAACCCAGCGGGCGGGTGGCGTTGGCGGTGTGGGCAACCGCAGAAACAATGACCACCATGCACTGGGCGCAGCAAGTGCTGGCAGACAAACTGCCCGAGGCATTGCATCCGCCGTTGCAAAAAGCCACCTCGCTGGGTGCTGATGGTGTGCTGGATGATTTGATACTCGCAGCAGGTTTTTCAGAATACGAAATTCATGAAATGCCGCTGTTTTATCGTTTCGATTCGTTTGAGCAATACTGGCAGCTGATTGAAGCCTCCGACATTATGAAAATGCAATTTGATGCGTTGACGCCAGAAGTGAAAAACCAGGTACGCGATGAAGTGGCGCTGTTTGCCCAGCAATATCAGGAGTCGGATGGTCTGGTGATTCCCCATGCCTATTTGTTGGCGGTGGCGATGAAATAGTATTTGTTTGAAGAATTGATCAAAAAGCCGCCAGATGGGCGGTTTTTTTTTAACAATGGAGAAAAATATCAGTAGATATCTCAAGTTATGTTTCGAAGTGTCGTCATTGACTGGGCAGACAGCCGTTGCTATTTTTGGATAGCATCAGGCGTGTTGTCGAAAACTTGTTGAACTCAAATAATAGGGAGAGTCATATGAAGTGTCGTCAGTTAGTGTTGGTTGCAGCAATGGCAGCGGTGTATGCGGGGAATGCAGCGGCCGTTGATGGCTGGGCGCAGAATGCGCAGTACGCCAAGAGCCAGTCACTTCAAGCCAACTATGAAAAATTTTCTTCGTCGGCAGATATCTGGGTTAACCCAGCATTGATTGCCAACTACGAGGGGCAAATCACTGTCGATCACACCGAGATGCTTGGCGGTGGCGTCAAAACTGGTTTCGGTACTATTGGCTTGTTCTTGGGGCGCGACCATGAGGGCAAAATTACTACGGCTGACATGACCGGCGTAGCTACGGGCGCGTTTGTCACGGCCAATGCCGCAAGTGCAATTCCTAATACTCCAATCAATAATTTGTTCGATGTGTTTTGGGCAGACAAGCTTGGTGGCATGAATTTGGGGGCTCGTTTGAACTACGCGTCCAGGGCCACAAAAAATACAAGCTTGGTAAACAGTAAGGATTACAGTGCGAGAGACATCAATTTGGCGGCAGGTGTTGATATGCCAGCCTCAAAGATGGATGTTGGCTTCACACTGGGTTTACCTTCAGTGACAGCAGAAGACGTGTTTACGCTGCCCGCTGCGGATAGTCAGAAGCTGACGGGTGACGGTTTGTCCTGGGGGATTAAAGGACGCGTAACCCTGCAGGAAGATGCAGCTTCAGCGATTCGGGTGGCAGGCCATTACTCTTCGGAACAATATGAAGCCACGCTTGAAGGTCCAAACGGCGGTACTGCCATCAAGAAAAGCAAGGATAATACGAGTAGCAGCTATGGTGTGACGGGAAATTACGAGTTGCGCAAGAGCGGTAATCGCATGATTTTCTCCGCAGGTTTGGTGAGAACTAGCGGTGAGGATACTTTAAAGCAAACGACAGGAGCCGCTGTTGCTACGAATACTGTCACAAAAAAAACTGGGCTGAGTATTCCGTTGTCTGCTGCGTATGAGCTCAATGGTTTGGGTGAAAAGAAAAACTGGGATTTGCGGGGTTCGGTGACCAAAGATGTGTATAGTACCGGCACCTCTGAGACGGTAGATACGGTAACTCCGTCGTTGAGTAAAACCGAAGGCAATAATGCGATGCCGGTAGGTTTTGGTATCGGTTTGAGCTATCGTCCGATTGAAGCGCTGAACATTGATGCGTCAATGAACCAGGATTACTTGTTTACCGGTACCAACTTGGTGTCAAACGGTACGATGCAAGATCTGATTACTCGCGTCACCGTGACGTACAAGCTGTAATTGTTGCGGCTAGGTAGTACCAAGAGCCGCCCCTTGTGGGCGGCTTTTTTATGGGCGATTATTTGTATTCGTAACGAACGCCCACACCCAGATGCGAGACCTCACTAGTCAACATTGTCCAGTCAGCAAATATTTTATAGTTGTCGCGATAATCGTAAATCAGGCTGGCACCCAGGCTGACATCCAGGTCGGTGTCATCGCTGCCACGGCACAGTCCACCACAATCGGCTTGCGAATGGGCCAGTACCAGACCTGCGCGGTATTTGGCGCGCAGCTCGCCACTCAGGTGATGGGTGTAGGCACCGTATCCGCCCGCAGAATACACCGATACGTCGACACTGCTTTCAGACGGATCAATCAGCGAAAAGCTGGCTTCGGCTTCGGCGCTGAAGTTTTTATCGATCTCGGGGAATTTTTTACCCACCGTGCCGATGACGGCGATGCCCATGTTGTTGATGCCATCCACATGTTGCAGCGTCAGGCCGCCATTGGCGTAATCAACCTGCTCTGCATAGACTGAGTTGCCGGCGTGTGCGCTGTGCGCACTCAACAGTACCAAAGCGGAAATGAATGCTGCGATAGGTTTCATATTCATGAGTAATGGTCCTAAAAAAGTTGATCATTGAGGCTGAGTTTAGCAAAACAGCGCGGCTTGCTGTTTACCGATTTCCATCGCCTGAAGCTTTAAGCAAAATTTTGTCCATGATACGGGTGGACAGAAAACGTTTGAGGTAGCCGAAGAAAATGGTTGGCGTCGTCACATAATAGCGCGGATTGGGATTGTTGCTTTCCAGCGCATGAATCAACTTGGCCAATACTGCTTCCGGTGGCAGGGTGAAGGGCACGGCAGGGCCTTTTTTCTTTAGCCGAGCCTCCATGCTTTCGTATTTGCGGCGAAACGGACTGGTTTCTTTGTTGATGTGTTTTTGATACATCGCAAACGCATTGGCGCGAAACCGGCTGGTGATGGGGCCGGGTTCAATCAGCGAAATGCGAATGTTGGTGTCGTGTAGTTCTATCCGCAAGGTGTCGGTCAGACCTTCCAGCGCAAATTTGCTGGCATTGTAGGCGCCGCGAAACGGCATGGCGGCAAAGCCGAGTATCGAACTGTTTTGTACGATTCGTCCATGTCCCTGACGACGCATGACGGGTAAAGCCAGACAAGTGAGCTCATGCGGGCCAAAAAAATTGGTTTCAAACAGTGCGCGCAGGTCTTCGCGACGTACGTCTTCGACCGCGCCGGGCAGGCCATAGGCGCCGTTGTTAAACAGCGCATCCAGGGTGCCGCCGGTTTGTTGCAGCACCCAGGCAAAGGCACGCTGGATTGAACTGCTGTCATCCAAATCCAGTTGATGCGCTTCCAGACCCAGTGAGCGCAGCATGTCGACGTCGCTGTCTTTGCGGGCGGTGGCAAACACGCGCCAGCCACGCTGCTTTAGCCCTTGGGCACAGCACAGGCCAATGCCGCTGGAGCAGCCGGTGATGAGAATGGATTTTTGAGTCATGCAATGTCAGGTATGCAGTGAAAAATGAAAGCGTAAAATACCACCAATTGGCCAGTGCGGCTAATGCAGTGATGATGGTTTTTACCAATAAGTTGTTTTAAAACAATTGTCGCAGCGCCTGCGCCAGCAGCGGGGCCAGGGCGATGCGATTGCTGGGGTGATGGATGCTGTCGGTGCTCCAGATATGGTTGACGCCGGCGTCGCGCAGCAGTGGCTCGGCCTGTTGATTGAACAGTGCGTGGGTGACGATGACATTGACGCTGCGGACCTGGCGCGCGAACAGCAGTTGCGCGGCCTGGGCAACGGTGTGGCCGGTGCTGATCATGTCGTCGAGGATGTAAATGTCTTTGCCGGCAAAATTTTTGTCGGGCAGGGTGATGTTGATATCCGTGTCACCGTGCCGGACTTTGTGGGCGACGGCCCAATCAAATCCCAGTTCGCTGGCCAGTTGTGATACCCATTGTTCGGATTCGCCATCGGGACCAAACAGCATGGCGTGGTGATCCTGCTGGCGCAGAAAGTCGCTGATGACCGGCGTGGCCATCAACGCCACAGCATTGTTGAGCGGAATCGCTTGTTCTAGTCGGTCTATACGATGCAGGTGCGGATCAACAGTGATCACGTCGTCGAAATGCTCTGCCAGCATCTGGCCGATGATTTGTTGGCTGACCGCTTCGCCGGGCTGATTTTCAATGTCCTGGCGCATGTAGCACAAATAGGGCGCGACTAACGTGACGCGTTTGACGCCATGATCGCGTGCTGTTTTGGCGGCGAGAATAATTTCGATCAGTTTGTCGTTGGGGTGATCCAGGCTGCGACACAGAACAACATGATCAGGTAACGGCAAGGGCAGGCGTACCAGACTTTCGCCATCGGGAAAGCGGTGCAGGGAAATCTCCTGATAATCCACGTCCAGCGCATTGGCCAGTGCCTGGGCTTGATCGTGATAGTCGGCAAAACCGAGAATAATCACCTGCGCTCCTTAAATTGAATGTGCCAGTGACTGTGTCGACGGAGGAACGCAATCCTGCAGCGTTAAAATGCCACGAAGGATTGCGGAATGTCGCGGCTGTCACCAATGCGATAGCCGTTGTCATGGCTGCACAGCGTTTGGGCGAACTGGAAATCCGCTGGAAACTCCGCATACACGCGATATAGCACGTCGCCTTTGCGTACCGGCTGACCGAGCTTTTTCAGCAGATCGACGCCGGCGCGTTTGTCCATGGGGGCGCCGGCCATGCGGGCAATTTTCGCCAGTTGCAGATTGTCGATGTTGGTGACTACGCCGTCGGTTTCGGCGAGAGCCTCAAACGACAGCGAGCCCGGCGTCAGGTCGAGGTTGGCGTGCCGGCCCTGGGCATCGATGATGGCGTTCATTTTGGCCATGGCGCGACCGGAATCCAGAATGTCGCGGGCGATGGCATAGCCCTGACCTCCGCGCACATCAGGATCAAACTCAATGATTCGACCGGCCAGTTGCAGGGCTTTTTGCCGCAGATCGTGCGGTGCTTCCGGGGCGTTTTGCAGTACGGCCAGCACATCGCGCGCCTCCAGTACCGGGCCGATGCCATTGCCTATGGGTTGGCGGCCATCGGTGATCACTACCTCCAGATGAATATTGAGTTCGTCGCCGACGTATTCAAACAGTTTGCGCAGCGCCAGTGCCTGACGCATGTGACGCACTTTGGCCGTGGGACCAACGGGAATGTCGATCAGCAAGTGAGTGGAACCGGCGGCGAGTTTTTTGGACAAAATCGACGCCACCATTTGTCCCTGCGAATCTATGCCCAGGGGGCGTTCCACCGCAATCAGCATGTCATCGACAGGGGCCAGTTTGGCGGTGCCGCCCCAGGCCAGACAGCCGCGTTCACTGCGGATGATTTCATGCAGTCGTTCCGGTGCCAGATTGACATCCGCCAGCAGCTCCATGGTGTCGGCGGTGCCGGCGGGGGAGGTGATGGCGCGGCTGGAAGTTTTGGGAATCAACATGCCGTGGGCAGCGACGATGGGCACCACCAGCATGGAGGTACGATTGCCGGGAATGCCGCCGATGCAGTGTTTGTCGACCACCAGTGGCTCGTGCCAGTCCAGTTTTTCACCGGAGGCCAGCATGGCGCGGGTGAGGTAGAAAATTTCATCACGATCCAGACTGGTTTGGCCGGAGGCGACCAGAAACGCCGCCATTTCCATTTTTGAATAACGGCTGTCGGCAATGTCGCGAGTAATGCGCAGAAAGTCGTCCTGATTCAGGCGTTCGCCTTCGATTTTGCGCCGGACCGCATCCATAGATTCGGGCGGCTCGGCGTGGGCCACTCGTACTAGGCAACCGGGTTGAACGTCTAGCTGTTTGAATGCTTGCTGCGATAAACCTAACTCGCTGGGGCCGACGATGCTGGCGTCATCGACCACGTTTAGCACCGCCAGAATGCGTTTGCCGTCGGTGGTGATTTCAATCTTGGATAAAGCCTGAAAGCCCTCGGCGCGGTACAGCTCACACTCGCGATGCAGGTAGGCCACGTTTTCGTGGTAGGTGTCGATATCGATACGGCGTAGTGCCAAAAAGTCTTTGCTCATCCTTGGAGTTTACCCGATGTGGTTTAGGGAAAACAGTTGGCTGCTGGAATGTAAAAAACAATGTACAAAGCCAATTGCCGCACATTTGCGCAACCAATATGCCTAAATTCGTGGCCCGATAGTGGCGATAGCACTCGAGAGCCCGACTGGAGCCTTGATAATGGCGGATATGAAAGATTGCTCTGAGAATATGCGACAGCACCGAACGGCCCTGGTGGCGCGTGTTCTGGTGCGCGTTGGACTGATTGTTAGTCTGGTTGAGTTATTGATAATGTTGACATTTTCGGTCGCCAATTGGCAACTGAGCACCAATGTTGAAGCTCTGGTGGATTCGTTGGCGTTGCCGATTTTATCTTCACCGCTGATTTATTGCTGGGTGGTGCGGCCGTTCATGTTGCAGCGTGATCGGGCGATTGAGCAGGTCCAGCACATGGCCTACCACGATGAGCTGACGGGTTTGGGCAATCGCCGCTATCTGCAGGACGCGCTGCATCGAGCGGTGGCGGGATTTAGTCGTTACCACACTTATCATGCGGTAATCATGCTGGACATGGACGGATTCAAGCAGATTAATGATTTTCATGGGCATGAGGTCGGTGATGCGGTGCTGCGCGAAGTGGCGCGTCGGCTAAAGGCGGTCACTCGGGTGGAAGATGAAATTTGCCGTCTGGGGGGGGACGAGTTCGTTATTGTGATTCGCGCCGGCCAGGAAACCGCCGACAAGGCGTATGACAAGGTGGCGGTGGTGGCGCGCAAACTGCTGCAGATCATTGAACAGCCGTTCAGTATTGGTGATGTCACTTTGACCCTGGGGGCCAGCATCGGGGTGCGTCTGATCGATGGTAGTGAAGCCAATGTGCAAGCGCTGCTCAAAGATGTTGATCGCGCGATGTATACCGCCAAACAGCGCGGCAAGGGGCAGGTTGCCTATTTTGAACTCGACATCGAATCGTCGCTTGATGGCAAAGTGGCCCTGATGCGGTTGCGCGCATAAAATTTTATTGTTCCTTCCTCTCCTGAACTACGCCATTCGCCTTTGACCGGTGGATTTTCTGTCTTGATGATGAAGCAAAATGCAGTGTAAGGCTGATGTGCGCTGCAGATTTTTTCGCGGATAAAATCCAAAACAAGCATATTCTCATCGCATTAAATTGCCGATAGTGGTGATGATCTGAAAAAAACGTTGGCGTGGTAGAGACGTGATATCCAAAGAAGAATATGCCGCTGTTGCGATCGTGCTGACGGTGCTGGGCTTTGCGCCTTATCTCTGGCTGATTTTTGTTGGGGTGGTCAGGCCGCACATGTTTTCCTGGATTATTTGGGGATTGACGACGTTTCTGGTGTTTTTTGCGCAGTTGGCGGATGGGGCTGGTGCAGGCGCGTGGCCGATTGGGCTGTCAGGTGTGGTGTCATTGGGTATCGCCGTCTGGGCGTACCGCTACCGGGCTGACATTACGGTGACGCGGCTGGACTGGGCGTTTTTTATTGCGGCTCTGGCGGCATTGCCGCTGTGGTTTGTTGGCAATGATCCATTGTGGGCCGTGGTGGTGTTGACCACGGTGGATGTGTTGGGCCTGGGGCCAACCATGCGCAAGGCGTATGACGCGCCTTACTCCGAATCGCAATTGGTGTTCGTGGTATTCATGTTGCGCAATGCGGTGGCGATTGCCGCCCTGGAAAATTATTCACTGACCACGGTGCTGTTTCCAGCCGCACTGTTTGGTAGTGGCGTGGCGTTTATCGCACTGGTGGCGTATCGACGTTGGCAGTTGAAGCAAACCAGTGCTTGAAAAAAATGGTTGGAAGGTATCGGGCAACGCCCGCTTCTCCGGCAGCTTATTTCGCAGTGCATAGATATTGATGTTGTCCATTCTTGGTTGAAATAAATAAAAAATATGTATCTAGGTGGTAGTGCAGGAAATGTAATGCTCGAAGTTTGTTAAACATGTGTATAACATTGTCGTCACTGCGGGTAAGGTATTAGGAAGCAATGGTATGGCTGCACAGTGGGCGATGATGTTATTGGCTGGTTGGTCGTTGATCAGCTGTTCAGAGTCAACACTGACATCTGCTGCGATGGTTGTCACGGCCTTGGAAAAGGCCAATGAGGTGGATGGCTTAGGTGCGCCATCGGTGGAAGGTAGTGTAGTCACGGTGCACTACACCGCTTGGTTGTACGATCACTTTGCTGTTGATCATCGCGGTGAACAGGTGATGAATTCGCGGGATCTGAATCAACCGCTGGAATTTGTGTTGGGCAGTGGCAGGGTGATCTCCGGCTGGGAGCAAGGCATGCTGGGCATGCGAGCGGGAGGACGGCGAACATTGGTTGTGCCTGCGCATCTGGCGTATGGTGAACGCGGTGTTGCAGGCGTTATTCCGCCGAATTCCGCATTGGTGCTTGATGTGGAGCTGGTCCGGGTTCATTAACCAATATTCGTCCCATGCGCGTGGCATAGGACGATGCGCTCAGTTACTGGTTTGGTTCGCTGTCCGCGTTATGTAAATGCAGCGTGCGCGTGGGGAAGGCGATTTGTGCGCCGTGGCGTGCGATGATGTTACTGATCTGCAGCAGCACATCTTGCTTGATCTGATGGAACTGTTCCCAGTTGGTGGTGTGGGTGAACGTGTAGATGAAAAAATCCAGCGATGATGCGTTGTACTGATTGAAATTCACCATCAGTGTTTGGCTGCTGTCGATATCGGGATGGCTGCGCAACATGGCTTCGACATCGGCGAGAATCTTGGGCAGCACAGCAACGTCGTCATAGCGGACACCGATGGTTTCGTTAATGCGGCGATGCGTCATGCGCGACGGATTTTGCACCGCAATGCTGGTGAACACTGCATTGGGAACGTACAGCGGGCGTTTGTCAAAAGTGCGAATTGTCGTGAGCCGCCAGCCGATATTTTCCACCGTGCCTTCAATGTCTCGATCGGGTGAGCGTACCCAGTCACCAATCGCAAACGGGCGATCCAGATAAATCATCAGTCCGCCGAAAAAATTTGCCAGCAAATCACGCGCGGCAAAACCCACCACAATTCCGCCGATACCGCCAAAGGCCATCACGCCCGATACGCTGTAGCCCAGCGTTTGCAAAATCACCAGCACGGCGGTGATGATCACCGAAATGCGCAGCAGCTTGGCGATGGCATGGGCGGTGGTGCGATCCAGTGGTGTTTCTTTTTTCTGATTGAATTCGATGAGATTTTGCTCCGCCTGCATGATGAAGCGGAATAGGAACCACGCAAGGCAGGCAATCACGCCAATATCGCGCATGGTTTGTGACAAGCCCAGGATGTCGACGCCGGTTTCTACTTGAATGATGTCCAACGACAGACTCAGGCCCAACAGCCACACCAGCATGCCCAGCGGTCGAATGGCTGCACGTACTAGCGCGTCGTCCCAGGGATTGTTGGTGTTTTCCAGTTTTTTCAGGACGCGATTGAGCACGCGTCGGGTGATGAAATTCAGTGTCAGTGCCAGAAAAACCACGACAAAGACACTGCCGATCCAGTGCCAGTGGCCCTGCGGGCCGAGAAGAGAGCTAAGTTCGTTTTGCATGATATGTCGGTACTGAAGTCAATCAATTGTCAATGAGACAACGTAAGGCGACAGATTGCAAGGCTGCTGTTAATGACTGTGCATTGAGTGATCACCGTGCGCAGCTGGCGGAGCGGCGACCGGCTGCAGATGATGTTGATGATCGGTGCCGGGGCGATTGCCCAGAACCGCGCTGGTCAGCGTCCACAGACCAAAACTGATGATCAGCAGGGCGGCGATGCGTTTGTTGCGCTGTGATTGGCTGAAGCTGCGTAGTTGCTCGGCAAAATGACCGGTCAGCAGCATCGCCGGCAGGGTGCCCAGGCCAAAGCAGAACATGATCAGCGCCGCCTGATACGCATGCATGCTGGCGGCCGCCCAGACAGTGACGCTGTAAACCAGGCCGCATGGCAGCCAGCCCCACAGCGTGCCCAGCAACAGTGCCTGGGCCGGGTTGGAGACGGGCAGAAATTTTTTCCCCAGTGGCTGAATGAATTTCCATATGCGCTGCCCGGCTTGCTCAAGATGAGCGAGTCCCAGCCACCAGCGCGCCAAATACAAACCCATGGCCACCAGCATGGCGCCGGCAAACAGCCGCAAATAATAGCTGATTTCCTGCAGTTGATTGTGTGCCAGCCAGGTCATTGATCCCAATAATGCACCGATCAGGCTGTAGCTGAGCAGTCGTCCGCCGTTATACGCCAATAACAAGCGCACGCGCGGGCCAGTGTGCATTTGCTTTAGTGAAAAGCTGAACGCGCTGACGATGCCGCCACACATGCCGACGCAATGCAGGCTGCCGAACAGGCCCAGCACAAACGCGGCGGAATAGGTCAGTGTTTCGCTCAATGGACCTCCGGAAATAGGGGGATTGCCTTAGTTGAACTGCTTGAATTTTTCTAGTCGAGTCGACGACGATTGAGAGTATCATGCAGAGAATGGTCCGTGCCGATAAATGTTAATTTCTGGAGGCAGCTGATGTACGACGTGGACGATGAACAAAAAAAACGGGCCAAACAGCCGCACGAACTGTTTTTGATTAACCTTATTTTTAATCATGTATTAGTGTTTGTCGCCGCCTTGGGTTTAGCGCGATCCATGCCTTGGCTGCTGTTGGTGGTGCCGCTTATTTCTATCGGCATTTTGAGTTACACGCTGTGGCGGGCGAAGCGTTCGCTGGCAGTGGATTCCTGGTTTGTGATGTGTCACTGGCAATTGTGCGCAGTGCGCAGCCGCCGATTCTTGCTGGTGGTGTTTTTACTGTTGCTGGCATTTGCGTTAGGCTGGGTTGGATATCACTATTGGGGCTTGGAAAAAATTCCTACGTTGGCGATGATTTCGGGATTAGGTATTTTGCCGACCATGGTAACAGTGTTAGTGCTGGTGATTTTGGAATCCGATGCGTTGCACCAGGCGAGTAATGGCCGGTTGCCAGCATGGGTGACAGAGAAATTTCCAAACACAAATTGAGTGACTTGTTGGAGGAGTGGGTGTGACAAAAGCGCTGACGGCATTGGTGTTCTTGGTGGTGACTATCGTGGCCGGAGTGTATTGGTCGGCGAAAATGTCGGATGGTGATAAGGGAGAAGGGTTTTACCCATGGAATGTTCGTCAGGTGGATGGTACCACCGAAGTGTTTGGCTTGCGCTTGGGACAAAGCACCATGGAGCAGGGACTCAATAATTTTGAGTCATCGGCAGAAGTGAGTTTGTTTGTGCCCGAACATGGCGATTATGTGGTCGAAGCTTTTTTTGACGACGTGCAATTGCAAGGCTTGGGCGCCGTGGTGGTATTGGTCGCCGATCTGGATCAAGCCGCAATGCAGCAGATGTTTGCCCGTGGCGAACGTATTAGCACCTTGGGCAGTGGTTCGCGCAAAGTCAGTTTGACCGAGGCTGATTTGCAACTGGTGCGCAGTGCACGCATTGCCAGTATTACCTACCTGCCAAAAATTGATTTAAGTGCCGAACAGGTACTCAACCGTTTTGGTGAACCAGCGCAGCGTATTCAGGAAAACGACTCTGATGCTGTGCACTGGCTTTACCCGGCGAAAGGTTTGGATGTGGTGATCAGTGACGATGAAAAAGAAGTGCTGCAGTACTTGCCGCCCAGCAGGTTCGCCGAGTTCTCGCTAAAATTAATGCAGCACGGTGCCGACGTGGTGGACTAATCCGCGTCTGGCCAGCGGCGTTTGTCTTCGCTGGTTGTGGTTTTTTTAGTTTTATCGGGAAACGGCAACAGCGGATCATCTTCGTCCATCAAAATGCGATTGGCGTCGCCGTCCATATCGTCGTACTGGCCCTTGCGTACTGCCCAGAAGAACAGCACCACCATGAACAATCCCAGAAACAACATGCCAGGAATGAGTCCGTAAATTACTTCCATGTTTTTCCCCCTTGTTGCGCTGCCGCGAAATAACGGCGAATGCGCGCTGAATTAGTGATTACCGCCAGCGAACTGATGGGCATGACAATCGCCGCCAGCAGCGGCGTGACCATGGCCATCATGGCCAGCGGCACCATAATACTATTGTAGGTCAGAGAAATGCGCAGATTCTGCCGAATGGTTTTGAGTGTGCGGTCGGCCAGTTGTTTTGCCAGCCAGACGCCGTGCAGTTCGTTGCGCATTAGCACGATTTGCGCGCTGTCGATCGACACATCGGTGCCTGAGCCAATGGCAATGCCAACATCGGCGCGCATCAGCGCCGGCGCATCGTTGATGCCGTCACCGACCATGGCAACACGTTCGCCCCGCTGCTGGCATTGGCGAATGACCTGTTCTTTGGCCTCGGGAAGGACTTCAGCAATCACCTCCATGCCGCCCAGTTGCTGCGCAATCGCCTGGGCAACCGGCAGACGATCGCCGGTGAGCAGCGTCATGCGAATGCCGTGTTGACGCAAGGTGTCCACCAATGGTCGCGCATCGGCGCGCAATTGATCAGCCAAGCCAAATACAGCGACGATGCGTTGCTCCATCGCCAGATACACGCAGCTAATGCCTTGCGACTCCCACTGATCCACGGTGGCGCGGGCATGTTCAGGCAGTATTGCCGAGCGTGTTTTTAACCACTGCAAATTGCCCAGCACCATCGGTTGACCGTTGATCAAGCCGGACACGCCTTGGCCAGGGTGATTGCAAAAACTGTTGCTATCGAGCTGCCAGACAGACAGATTGTTGGCGCTGCTGCGAGCGAAGGCTTTGGCGATACTGTGTTCGGAACGGCTTTCCAGTGCGGCGGCCATGGCCAGCGCATCTTCGCGGCTGATGCCATCCACCCACACATCGTGAACGCTCATCTGGCCTTCGGTAAGCGTGCCGGTTTTATCAAAAATAATGTGCTGAATGTTGGACAGGGATTCGAGCACGTCGCTGCTTTTGATCAACACGCCCAGGCGCGCACCAACGTCTGAGGCAACGGCCATGGACATTGGCGTCGCCAGCCCCAGTGCGCAGGGACAGGTGATGATCAGCACAGCGGTGGCGGTGATCAGTGCGTGTTCCAATCCCGTGTGCAGCCAAAGGAAAAAAGTGATGCTGGCCAGACTCAACGTGGCCAGGATAAACCATGGCACAATGCGATCGGTGAGGCATTGGATGGCTGCCTTGGATTGCTGTGCATCTTCGACCAGGCGAATAATGCGTCCCAGTGCGGTGTCCTTGAGTGTCGCATTCACTCGCAACAAAAGCGTGCTGTGCAGATTGATGGTGCCTGCGGAAACATTGTCACCCACACCCTTGTGAATCGGCAGTGATTCACCACTGAGCATGGCTTCGTCAATCGCGCTTTGACCTTCGATAATTTCGCCATCGACAGGAATTTTGTCGCCGGCTTTAACGACGACGGTATCGCCAACTTTTACTGCACGTATCGGTAATGTGACTTCCTGACTATCACGCAGCACAATTGCACCGCGCGGCTGCAAATCAAGCAGGCGTTGGCTGGAAATCACCGCGTGACGTTTGGCGGTTGCTTCCAGATAGCGTCCCACCAGAATCACAAATAAAAAATTAACCACAGTATCAAAATAGACTTCGCCAGCCGTACTCTGGCTGACCGTAATGTACACCGAATAAGCGTAGGTGGCGCTGGCACCGATGGCTATCGGTAAGTCCATGCTGAGGTGCAAATGGCGCAGCCCCAGCACTGCTCCCTTGAGAAACGGATAGCCGGAATAAAATAGCGTGAGCGTTGCGAGTGCCAGCCCTACCCAGTGAAACAGAGAACGGAATTCACCCTGATCGGCGCCGCTGTAAAGGGCGATAGACACCCACATCAAATTCATCATCGCAAAACCGGCAAATGCCATGCGTAATAGCAGTGCACGATGCTGTTTTTTGCTGGAGGCTTCGGCCATTTCCGGTTGGTACGGAGCAGCGGTGTAGCCAATGCTTGCCAGCTTGGCCATGATTTTCGAGAGGTGAATGGCGTCGTTATCCCATTCAACCAATACGCGACGTGCAGACAAATTCACTCGGGCCTGGATAATGCCCGGTACGCTGGCCAGGGTGCGCTCAATCAGCCATACACAGGCGGCACAATGAATGCCTTCCACCAGCAAATGAATGTGGCGATTGCGACCAAGACTGTCGACAAACTCTGCCTGAACATCATCCAGATCATACAGCGCCAGGTTTTCAGTGGACGTGGTTGGTGGGGTAAGAGTCGCATCTTGCGGCATGCGCTCATAAAAACCTTCGAGACCCGCATCGAACACCGCGCTGCACACCGTTGCGCACGAGGGACAGCAAAAGCGCCGTGATTCTCCGGCGATAACGCGCTCCCAGTTGTCCTTGGCGCTGAGTGACTGGCCGCAATGAAAGCAGCGTGTCTGTACGGGCGAGATCGGCATTGCCGGACCGTTCATTTACGGTGCTACGGTAATCCGCTGTTCGTAGTCGTAGTTATCGCTGTCTCGCTGTATGTGCAGCCGCAAGTCCCACACGCCTTTCAGCGGGAAGTTGACCGTGGCGGCAAATAAACCGGGAGTGACTTCATCCATAGTGACGGAAAAATCGGCATCAGCATCGGACGGGCGGAACGCAGTGAGTTTGACGCTGGCCTGATGCAATGGTACGCCGCGTACATCCACCAGTGACAGATGAATATCCGATGGCGCATTAATGCGCATTGTTTCGGGGAGATTGAGTTGAACGTGCCAGCGCAATGCGTCGCGAGCAGTCATCATCTTGATGGCATTCTCTTCGTACTTACGACCGGTTTCGTAATAATCTTCATCCACCAAGCCAGGGCTGCTAACAAAGGCCAGAACGATCATTACGATGTTAATCAGCACAACGCTGCCCAGACCAATGGCCCAGCCAATCACCCACGGATTGTTCTTTCCATGCGGGCTGTCTTGTGAAATGTTGAGCTCAGATAATTTGTTTTTCAGTGAAAACACGGTGAGACTCCTTGGTTAGAATTATTGTCCCCTGGTCATGGGCGCGATAAACATGCTTTGGTATTCATCATGGATGCTTGGGTCGTCAACACCCGTGGCGATAAACGTCACTGCGGTGGATTCTGCTGTTGCCGTGTTAGCAGCTATGCGCAGGAAAACCACATTGGCCAGTAATGAATAGGGTTGCACAGTTAGCGGCTGATCAGCGTCAACCAGCTGAAGCTGTTCTGGTCCCCGTACCGCCAGTGAAATACGCATCGGCTGATCAGTTTTGTTGAGAATCTTCAATTCGTATTTGTTCTGAATGCTGCCATCGCTACGGACAACATACAGCGGCTGGCGCTCATGCAGAACTTTTAATTCCAGCGATCCCAAATGTGTCAAGCCGTAAATGATGCCGGCGATGGAAAGCAACATGATACTGAAATATATCAGGACGCGCGGGCGTTTGATCAGTGGGATGGCCGCCTTGCCATTGATTTCATCCAGTGATGCGTAGCGAATCAAACCGCGAGGGCGTTGGATTTTATCCATGACCGAATCGCAGGCATCCAGGCATAGCGCGCAAGTAATACAGCCTTCTTGCTGGCCATTGCGAATGTCGATTCCGGTGGGACAAACGCCGACGCAAAGATTACAGTCGATGCAATCGCCTTTGGCGCTGTTTTCAGTTGTGCGCTTGAGCTTTCCGCGAGGTTCGCCGCGACGAAAGTCGTAAGTGGGCAAAATGGTTTCGGCATCGTACATCACGCCCTGGATGCGAGCGTAAGGGCATAGCCAGAAACACACTTGTTCGCGCATAAACCCAGCGAATAAGTATGTGGCGAAAGTGAACGTGGACAGCGATATCCAGACGCTGATGTGGACATTGAGGGCGAACAGATTGGGCCAAAGCTGATATGCATCGGTAAACCAGGCGCAAAAGCTAATGCCTGTAATCAGTCCAATCAGAATCCACAGCGTATGTTTGATCAATTTGACGCGGACTTTGTGCGCATCCCAGGTAGCCTTATCCAAACGCTGGCGCTGGGCAGGTGATCCTTCCAGTTTGGTTTCGATCAGGGTAAAAATGTCGGTCCAAATGGTTTGAAAGCAAAAATAACCACAAAACACCCGGCCAGCAACCGAAGTGACTGCGGCCAGAAGAATGGCGAAAAAAAGCAGCACCAGTGCAAGTAACCAAACGTCTTGCGGCAAAATGGTGATGTCGAAGATGTGAAATTTTCGCCCAGGAATGTCTAGCAATACGGCTTGTTGGCCATTCCAACGCAAATAGGGACCAAGAAAAAATACCAGCCAAACGCTGGAGGTGATCCATTTGATGCGCCGGTATTTTCCCGGCATGCGCTTGGCGTGAATGGTTTCGCCGCCGGTGTTGACGTGCCAGTGGCCCGATTCGGCGTAGAGGTGATCAATGGAATCCGGTTGATCGGAGTTGGTTTTATTAGTCATGCCGTTCTGCTTGTTGAGTATGGACGAGAGCGTTAAACGCTCTCGTCCACCTCTGGCATTTAAGTGCTGCCAGCGTTATTTTCCACCACCAAGTTTATGCACGAACACTGACAGCTTTTTGATGTCAGTCTCGCTGAGACGACCGGCAAACGACGGCATGGTCGCACCGCGTGTTTGCTTGTCGCTGCTGTCATTTACGCCATGAGTGATGGTGTACGCCACACTTTCCAGCGTGCCTGGTGAAAAGCGCCAAATGCCATCGGCCAAATTAGCCGATCCCATAGCGGTGATGCCTTTGGCATCCATGCCATGACAGGCAAAGCAGCCTTGCTCAGTAAAAATGGCTTGACCGGCTTCGTGAGTTTTTCCTTGGCTTAAACCCAGAACATAATTTGAAACGTCCTGAATTTGTTGCGCGTTCAACTTGCTGCCAAACTCCGGCATTGAACTGGCGCGACCATCGGTGATGCTGGCTTGAATGTCGGCGACGGTTCCGCCATACAACCAGTCATCATCGGCGAGCACAGGAAAGCCTAGATTGCCCGCACCGTTGGTGCCGTGACAGCCAGAGCAGTTATCGCCGAACAGTACTTTTGCGGCACGCACTGTATAGTTGGACAGCTCGCTATCAGCAAGGATTTCCTCAGTCGACATGGTCGCAATTTTTTGCTCGAATGGTGCACGAATCTGCTCAATTTCCTGCAGGTCTTGCTTGTACTCCTTAATCGAAGTCCAGCCCAGCAGCCCCGTCGTATGGCTGCTGATCAATGGCCAAGTCGGATAGAGCAGCGAATACACCAGCACGAAAATCCACGAGGCATGCAGGCCAATCATCCACCAGCGCGGTGGTGGGTTCACCAATTCGCGCAAATTACTGTCCCAGATATGGCCAGTGTTGTTTTCGTTTTTAAACGGATTGTCTTTGTGATCGCTCATTGTTGATTCCCCGAATTATGAAAATCATCCTCGGTTGGCAGATGGCGCCGCGCTTCCAGACGTTCTTTATTTGCTGGTGAGAAAACATACCAATACAGCGCAATCATCATGAAAAAAACGATAATGGTCATGGCCAGCCCCAGCCAGTCATGAAAGGTCATCGCCGCCCAGTCGGTGTGAAAATATTCACGCAACATCTCATTCACGATAATCTCTCCCTTCCTGGAATTTAACCATGGTTCCCAGCACCTGCAGATAAGCGATCATGGCGTCCATTTCGCTCTTGCCGCTGACGGTGCCGGCAGCTTGTGCAATGTCACTGTCGTTGTAAGGTACGCCGAGTTTCTTCATTGCGCTCATGGTGTCAGCAACGCGTTGACCATCGACCATGTTGGTTTCCAGCCATGGATAATTAGGCATGACTGATTCGGGTACTAATGCACGTGGAGCAATCAAATGCTTGCGATGCCATTCATCTGAATATTTGCCGCCCACGCGTGCCAGATCTGGTCCAGTACGCTTGGAGCCCCACTGGAAGGGGTGGTCGTACATGGATTCAGACGCAAGCGAGTAATGACCATAACGCTCTTTCTCATCACGGAATGGGCGAATCATTTGTGAGTGGCACAAATAGCAACCTTCACGGATGTAGATTTCACGGCCGGCGAGTTCCAATCCTGTGTAGGGACGAACACCGTCACCCGCTTTCCAGTCTTGCAGAGATTGATTCTCGCCACGTTTCCAAACCACTTCCGGATGATTGTTGTGCTCCATGGTGTCATCCAGATAAAACAGCGGAACGATCTCGACCAAGCCACCGACGGAGAGCAGTACCATCAGCATGGCCACTAAGCCGACGACGCTGCGTTCAAGTTTGTCTTGTAATTTTGTTGAATGAATTTTGTTAGCCATTGTAGTTAACTCCTCATCCGACTAAGCGCGTGCAGCCGCAGGGCTGGTCTGGCGATTTGCCACGGCCATGCGAATGGTCATGACGACGTTGTAGAGCATGATGGCGCCACCCAACCAATAAATCATGCCGCCAATAGCGCGCATGGCGTAATACGGATGCATGGCCGCAACGGATTCAGCAAAGGTATAAGTGAGCGTGCCGAAGCTATCGTAATCACGCCACATCAAGCCTTGCATAATGCCTGATACCCACATGGCGGTGATGTAGATAACGGTGCCGATGGTAGCCATCCAGAAATGGGTATTGACCAGCTTGGCCGAGTACATTTCGGTGTTCCACAACTTCATCACCAGGTGATACAGCGCACCTGCGGCGACCATGGCGACCCAGCCCAATGCACCGGAGTGAACGTGGCCTATGGTCCAGTCGGTGTAGTGTGACAAGGCGTTCACGGTTTTGACCGACATCACCGGACCTTCAAAGGTCGACATGGCGTAAAACGCCAGCGACACAATCATGAAACGCAACACGTAGTCAGTGCGCAGTTTGTCCCATGCACCACTGAGCGTCATCATGCCGTTGATTGCGCCACCCCAGGACGGGATGATCATCGCCAGCGAAATAGCTGCGCCCAGTGATCCTGTCCAGTCAGGCAGTGCGGTGTATTGCAAGTGATGCGCGCCCAGCCACACGTAACCGAACATCAGCGACCAGAAGTGCAAAACCGACAAGCGGTAAGAATAAATCGGCCGATCCGCCTGCTTGGGAACGAAGTAGTACATGATGCCCAGGAAGCCGGCGGTCAAATAAAATCCCACCGCGTTATGGCCCCACCACCACTGAATCATCGCATCCTGTACGCCGGAAAACACCGAGTAGGATTTGAACAAACTGACCGGAATCGCCAGGCTGTTGACCACGTGCAGATAAGTGATCATCACCATCATGCCGAGGAAGAACCAGTTGGAGACATAGATGTGTTCGGATTTTCGGTTGGCGATGGTCATCACGAAGTTGATGGTGAATGACAGCCAGACGACGGCGATCAAAATATCAATCGGCCATTCCAGTTCTGCGTATTCCTTGCCTGAGGTTAAGCCCAGTGGCAGGGTGATGACGGCTGCGACGATGATGATGTTCCAGCCCCAAAAGGTGAACCAGGCGAGTTTGTCGCTCCACAGCTTGACACCGCAAGTGCGCTGCACACTGTAAAACGCCGTTGCCATCAATGCGCAGCCGCCGAATGCAAAAATAACCGCATTGGTATGCAGTGGGCGAAGTCGACCAAAGGTCAATTCGGCGATGTCAAAATTCAGGACAGGCCAGGCAAGTTGAGAGGCGATGTGAACGCCAAGCAGTGTGCCTACCACCAAGTAAATTGTCGCGGCGACGGTAAACCATTTAACCACGTCAAAGTTGTATTTTTCGCTGACTTCGCTCACTGTCAATTACCCCCTGTAATAGGAAAGTTGGTTAATTCGACAAAAACTTACTCCGTCAAATGATGTAATGATCATCTTCAATGGTTTTTGTTTTATCGTCCTGTTACGGCCTGCCTACGTTGAAGTTTAGTATGGAAAAAATTGTTATTGTTAATGAATGGCTCCGATGGAGGCGTTGCAGGCCCATATATTGAGTTTAGCCAGTACTATTTCGTGGTAGTGCAGATGTTGTTGGTTAAATGGGTTGAAAAAGTAGGGTTTAAAAAAAATTGTGCTAATGCGCCGGGTTGTCCGAAATAATTTGCTACTGATACGCTTGCACAAAGTCGGGTTTGTTTTCTATACCTAAAACGGTGCTTGTGGAGCAGTGCTGTCTGCAGTTGACGACGTTGTGAGGAAAACATCTTTTACTTTAAGAGGAAATCTTATGTTTAATCCAAAGGTGAGTGTATTGGTTTTTGCAGTATTGATGGTTGGTCCAGTGTCGATGGCGTTTGCTACGGATGGCAAGGGTGTCTACGAGAAGAGTTGTAATATGTGCCATGGTGCTGGCATTGCGGGCGCGCCAAAGTTTGGTGATAAGGCCGCGTGGCAAGCGCGATTGGCCAAGGGCGTTGCCGTGCTGGAGCAGAGTGCGATCAATGGTATTGGCGCCATGCCTGCCAAGGGTGGAAACAAAAAACTCAGTGATGACGAAGTAAAAGCCGCAGTTGCCCATATGGTGAGTGCAGCGAAATAATGGTTGTACTGCAGCGTCTAGATGTAGGCGCTGCAGTTTTTTGGTGGATGTCAGTCGGAATAACTCAATGAAACGATGGGTGTGGATATTGTGTTTGCTGTCCGGGCTGGTGCAGGCGGATGATCAGTGCGGTGTGGCAGATGACCGCTTTGATGTTCGCAACGATGGTACGATTTTAGACAAAAAGACCAAGCTGCAATGGATGCAGTGTTCCTTGGGGATGCAGTGGCAGCAGGGCGAATGCACTGGACGCGCATTGCGTTATGACTGGTCGCGTGTGCAGGACGAAGTTGGAGTAATAAATTCGTCGCGAGGGTTTGCCAATGCGACGGGTTGGCGTTTGCCAACACAGGTTGAATTGGAATCGTTGATCGACAAGCGTTGCTATGATCCGACCGTGAATAGTCAGTATTTTTCGCGCACGGTGTCGGCCGGTTATTGGACTTCGACCGGCTATCCTGGCTATAACGGCGGGATGATGCTGGTGTATTTTCTACATGGCCAGTCGTATCTGGCCAATAAAGAGCGCGACTGGTTCGTGCGACTGGTGCGCTAGGCCGCTCAGTCGCATTCCTGTTGTTGTGCTTGCAGTTCCCACATGCGTTTGTATTCGCCATCTTTGTTCAGCAAATCGCGGTGCGAGCCGGCTTCTACAATTCGCCCATCCTGCATGACCATGATTTGATCCGCATCGGTAATGGTGGACAAGCGATGGGCGATTACCAGCGTGGTGTGGCGCTGGGCGATTTCCTTGAGCGCAGCCAGGATGAGTTTTTCCGAATGGCTGTCCAGCGCCGACGTGGCCTCATCAAAAATCAGAATTTTTGGTTGCTTCAAAATCGCACGGGCAATGGCAACGCGCTGTTTTTCACCGCCAGATAATTTCAAACCGCGTTCGCCAACAATGGTGTCGTAGCCGTCAGGCAGTTTTTTGATGAAGGCATCAATGTGCGCCATTTGCGCGGCATGTTCGATTTCTTCGCGGCTGGCATCGGGGCGTGCGTAGGCGATGTTGTAGTAAATGGTGTCGTTGAACAACACCGTGTCCTGCGGCACGATGCCGATGGCTGCGCGCAGGCTGGCCTGGGTCACATCACGAATGTCCTGGTCGTCAATTTTGATGCTGCCCTGATTGGCTTCATAAAAACGGAACAGCAAACGCGCCAGAGTGGACTTGCCAGAACCACTGGGGCCGACCACTGCAATTTTTTGTCCGGGCAGTACGCTGAAACTGACGTTGTGCAAAATGCTTCGTTCGGTTTGGTAGGAAAAATCCACGTTGCTGAATTCCACTTTGCCACCGCTGAGCGCGATCGGTTTGGCATGGGGGCTGTCCTGGATTTCCTGGTTTTTATCCAGCAGGGAAAACATTTGCTCCATGTCCGCCAGTGAATTTTTGATTTCGCGGTAAACAAAACCGAGGAACCCCAGCGGCATGTACAGTTGCAGCAAGAACGCGTTGACCAGCACCAGATCGCCCATGGTCATCGTGCCATCAACCACACCTTGTGCGGCGAGAAACATCAGTGCCGTCATGCCGATGGCGATGATGGTGCCCTGGCCGGCGTTGAGTATCGACAATGAAGTTTGGCTTTGCAGTGCCGCGCCTTCCCAGGTGGCCATGTTGCCGTCGTAACGGCGCGCTTCAAATTCTTCGTTGTTAAAATATTTGACCGTTTCGTAATTGAGCAAGCTGTCGATGGCGCGGGTGTTGGCTTTGGAATCGGCGTCGTTCATCTGTCGGCGATAACGCATGCGCCATTCGGTAATCCACAGCGTGAACGCGATGTAGCTGGCGATGGTGCCCAGCGTGATGATGGCGAAAATCGGATCGTATTTGACCAGCAGAATGCCGGTGACCATCAGAATTTCTGCCAGCGTCGGCAGAATGTTGAACAGCATGAAACTGAGCAGAAAACTGATGCCACGTGTGCCGCGTTCGATGTCGCGTGAGACGCCGCCGGTTTGGCGTTCCAGATGAAACCGCAGCGATAGCGAATGCAGATGACGGAAAACCTTAAGCGCGACCCGGCGAATGGCGCGTTGAGTTACTTTGGAAAAAATCACATCACGCAATTCGCCAAACAGGGCGCTGGCAAATCGCAGCAGACCATAGGCCAGCAGCAGCGACACCGGCAAAACGATCAGCGTTTGCTGGGTGCTGTCCAGAGAATCGACAATGTCCTTGAGGATCAGCGGAACCCAAACGGTAGCCACCTTGGCCACGGCCAGACACAGCAGCGCCAGCAGCACGCGGGTTTTGAATTCCCACAGGTAGGGCAGCAGACTCTTGATGGTGCCCAGGTCGCCTGGACGTTGGGTGGCAGAACGTGGGGTGCCATGACCGTGCATTTTGGGGGTTCCTAGCGTATTCCAGTGGACTTTATTGTATAATGCGCGGCTTGTTTTGGTCGCCGCCCGCATGACGCTCTATTTTGTTGATATTATAACGGAAATGCGTTGGCTGCAGAGGATATCGGTGGCGGCCGCGCAGACTTTATCAAACAGTGAAATGCGCGATTTGTGCGCAATTTGGCAACATACGGGGTGGAGGTTCGCAACAGGGCCCGCCGCCGGGGTGAAGAGGAAAGAGGTTAATTTACATGCGTAGCCATTACTGTGGCCAAATTACTGAAGCCCTGACCGGTCAGGAAGTGGAAATTGCTGGTTGGGTACACCGTCGCCGCGATCACGGCGGGGTGATTTTTCTGGACATGCGCGACCGTGAAGGCCTGGTTCAAGTGGTTGTTGACCCAAATGTGCCGCAGGTGTTCGCCGAAGCAGAAACCGTGCGCAGCGAGTACGTCTTGCGCATCAAGGGCACTGTCCGCCCTCGTCCACAAGGCACGACCAACGACAATCTGCGTACCGGCAAAATTGAAATCATGGGCAGCGCGCTGGAAATCCTCAACCGCGCCGCGACACCGCCGTTCCAGATCGATGACGACGAAGTCTCCGAAGAAAACCGCCTGCGCTACCGTTACATCGACCTGCGCCGTCCTGCGATGTTCAACCGCCTGAAAATGCGTTCCGAAGTGACGCGCTACGTGCGCAACTATCTGGACAACAACGGCTTCATGGACGTGGAAACGCCCATGCTGACCAAGGCCACCCCCGAAGGTGCGCGTGACTATCTGGTGCCCAGCCGTACCCATCAGGGTTCGTTCTTCGCCCTGCCGCAGTCACCACAGATTTTCAAACAGTTGCTGATGATGGCCGGCGTTGATCGCTACTACCAGATCGTGCGCTGCTTCCGCGACGAAGACCTGCGCGCCGATCGTCAGCCTGAATTTACCCAGTTGGACATCGAGACCTCGTTCCTCAGCGAAGAACAGATCATGACCATGATGGAAGGCATGATGCGCGACGTGTTCAAACACGTGCTCAATATTGACCTGCCCAATCCGTTCCCGCGCATGACCTATGCCGAGGCCATGAGCCGTTACGCGTCCGACAAGCCGGACCTGCGTATTCCGCTGGAACTGGTCGACCTGAAAGACGTGATGTCCAAGGTTGAGTTCAAAGTATTCTCCGGCCCGGCCAACGATCCCAAAGGTCGTGTGGCGGCGCTGCGTCTGCCCAATGGCGGCGAGCTGTCACGCAAGGAAATCGACGACTACACCAAGTTTGTCGGTATCTACGGCGCCAAGGGGCTGGCCTACATCAAGGTCAACGACATCGCTGCTGGTGCAGAAGGTTTGCAGTCGCCGATTCTCAAGTTCCTGCCTGACGACGTGGTTCGCGCCATTCTGGAGCGCACCGGTGCGGAAAATGGCGATTTGATTTTCTTCGGTGCCGACAAGGCCACCATCGTCAACGAAGCCCTGGGCGCGCTGCGCGTCAAACTGGGTCATGATCGTGGTATGGTGGAAAAACAATGGCGTCCACTGTGGGTGGTTGATTTCCCCATGTTCGAGTGGGACGAAAAGAACAACCGCTGGCAGTCGCTGCACCATCCGTTTACCTCGCCAAAAGAGGCTGATCTGGACAAATTGGCGACCGATCCCGGCAATTGCACTTCACGCGCCTACGACATGGTGCTCAACGGCACCGAGATTGGTGGCGGCTCCATGCGCATATACCGTGAACACGTTCAAGAAACGGTATTCAAGGCGCTGGGCATCAGTGACGAAGAAGCACGGGATAAGTTTGGCTTCCTGCTGGACGCGCTGAAGTACGGCTGCCCGCCGCACGGTGGTTTGGCGTTTGGCGTGGATCGTCTGGTGATGTTGATGGCCGGGGCGAATTCCATCCGCGAAGTGATGGCCTTCCCCAAAACCCAGACGGCGGCATGTTTGCTGACCCAGGCACCTTCAGCGGTGTCGTTCGAGCAGTTGCGTGACGTGGGTATTCGGTTGGCAACACCACCCAAAGTGGAAAGCTAAACCGGGCTGCACTGGCCAATCCTGAAAAAGCCGGTGATAGCCGGCTTTTTTATTGGACAGCGGTTGCGGTCCTCCGGTAGTGTCTTGGACACCTTGAAATAGACAAGTAGTAGCCCGAAATAGGTTTTGGGCGATGTACGGGAGTTAAGTTATGGGCGCAGAAGCAGTTGCCATTCAACCATTTTTTGCCATGAAGGATGACGAGTGTCACGCACGGATTCGGGCGGCGAAAGAAAAGCTGGGCAAACGTCTGGTGATTCTGGGGCATCATTATCAGCGCCAGGAAGTCTTTCAATACGCGGACTACACCGGCGACTCGCTCAAACTGTCGCGCATGGCGGCGCAATCAGACGCTGAATTTATCGTGTTCTGCGGCGTGCATTTCATGGCCGAAGTGGCCGACATTCTTTCCGGTCCGAATCAGGTTGCCATACTGCCGGATCTGGCGGCGGGCTGCTCCATGGCCGACATGGCCAATCTGGCCAATGTTGAACGCGCCTGGGCAGAGCTGAACGTCATGCTCGACGGCCAGGCCGAATCCAGCATCACCCCGGTGACCTACATCAATTCCGCTGCCGATTTAAAAGCTTTCTGCGGTCGTCACGAAGGCGTGGTGTGTACCTCCACCAATGCGCGTCACGTGCTGGAATGGTCGTTTAGCCGTCGCGAAAAAATTCTGTTTTTCCCCGATCAACATCTGGGCCGCAACACAGCGTTCAAGATGGGCATTCCGCTGGAACAAATGGTGGTGTGGGATTTCAATCTGCCCAATGGCGGCCTGACGGTTGAGCAGGTACGCAATGCCAAAATGATTTTGTGGAAAGGTTTTTGTTCGGTGCACCAGATGTTCCGCCCCGAACACATCGATAACTTCCGCGCCAAATATCCCGAAGGTAAAGTGATTTCCCATCCGGAAAATGCGTTCGAGGTTTGCCAGAAATCCGATTTCGTTGGCTCCACCGAATACATCATCAACGTCATCAAAGACAGCGAGCCGGGCTCACGCTGGCTGGTGGGCACCGAATTGAATCTGGTCAATCGTCTGGCCGAACAAGGCAAGGCGCAAGACAAAAAAGTTCACTTCATGGCACCCACCGTCTGCATGTGTTCCACCATGTTCCGCATCGATCCACAACACCTGGCGTGGACGCTGGAAAATCTGCTGGAAGGCAAAGTGGTCAACCAAATCAAAGTCGCCCCCGAAGAAGCCGCCCTGGCGAAAAAAGCTCTGGACACCATGCTGGCGATTTCGCCGTAATAAATGGCGAAGTGTTGCGGATGAAAAACTAAACCGGCCTGTGGGCCGGTTTTTTTATGAGCTGGGAAGGATGCAGTTCATGGTTAAACTTTGAAAACGTTAAATGTCATGTTGGTTGTGTCTGATTGTGGTTGGTGTGACGTTAGCGTTATGCCTTACTTGCAGCTTGCTTTGCGGTACTGCGCAATATTTCTGTGATTTCGACACTATATGATTTATACGATTTTTCTCGTCCCGTGGTCTGGGCCGAAAGATGCTCGGGGTCTTTTCGCCATTTTTCAATATCATGTTCATTTTTCCAATAAGAAACGGATATTTCCAGCGCACCTTCAGTTGCACTGGTGAACCCAATGCAGCCATATTTGCCTTCAGCCAGTTCTCGCATCCGCTTGGCCGTAGCAAAATACTCCTCATCGAGTTCATTTATCTCAGCCTTAAATATTACTGCCAGCATGGAACACTACCTCACGCATAATGTTTGAACTTGCTGGCTTGCGCGGTTCTTCACGCGGAACCGGTGGCATGATGGGTTAGTCATCTGCTGCACTCAGTGCTTTGCCGTGTCGCAAATAGTGATTGATCCGTGACTCCCAGTCCTGCATGAACTGACGATAAAAGTCTTCAGTGAAAGAGGCGACAAACTTGTCACCCTCAGGCCCGAGGCTAGTGTGTGAGTAAGTGATGTCGGCCTCGCTTCCATTGCCGGCAGCGCGAAGCTGAATTGTCAGTCTGCATGCGGTGACCTCAGGTGTGATCTTGAGCATCTCGACGAAACCAGTGCTAGGCTCGTGGCGAGTGATATACCACACCGCATTGATGGGTTCGGACGATGTGGTAAAGACACAATCAGTCTCCGCGACACCTGATGACGAAATGACTAATGGCGGGTTCCAGCCTTCGATCCAGTCGGCCTCACGGACAGGGCAGAGCAAAGGAAATACTGTGGCCGGCTCTGAAACAAGCCGTTGAGTAAACGTTCGTGTGGCGCGAATTGGTTTGATGATCTTCATATGCGTATAGGGTTGTTGAGTTGGCTAGCGCCGCAAATCACCGGTTGTAGCAATGTGAGGCTTGCGCTATTCATAGCACAAACGAATGTTGCGGAAATTTGTCCGCGTGAATTTGCCTTGTTATGCGCTTTAGTTTGCGTTGTATCCGAATTCACCTCTAGAAAGAAGAGCTTCTTTCCAATAGCTTTCACGGGCTAATATTTCTGCGTCATCTGTTTTCATTGGGCGATACTCTAGCAACGAAAATCTAAAATTTTGACGAGCATACTCCATGCCTCGCTTTTTTATAAGTTTAGTAAGCTCATCATTATGCCCATGGCCGTTACCCATGTAGCATGACCAACGTGACCATATTCCAGCGCCACCATAGGCTGAACCAACATATTTTTTTCCGTTGTGTTTATCCATAATTAGATACACGCCTTTTACATTTTCTAGGGCCGCTTTCCAGTCCGGCTTGGCAGATAAAAATATGGCTTCTAATACATGGAAATCATGGTTGATATGTTCGTAACCACAGAATGCCTCACCGGTATATTCTTCCTTTAGTATTTCTGATACCTCATATTCATCAACGTAATTTTCTAAACGCCTTGACTTGGCACGACCGGACCTGGCCCATCTGATTTTCAGCCTACCTATGAAAGGGCTGAATTGGTCTGTTAACTCGACTTCATAACCTTTGTCTCTAGTTACATTTAGTCTTTTAGTTACTTCATACACACCACCAAATAGCCAGACATTTGGTTCGTGATAGAAATCAATTAAGCTGAATATATACCTACGGTTAAAGTCATCGTTTTCTCCCCGCCAAGAATTCCAACCTTTCCATCTTTCTTTATCTGAGACAAATATATCCAATGGCTGATTGCTACCATTCCAATTGGCCAAATGAACTTTATATTCACTTGGATTTTCGAAAGTTAAAATTTCAGATAATTTAATACTCATAACCTTCTTTTACGCATAACGCTCTGCATCAGCAGGCCGCAGTTTGGCTGATCCTCCCCCGATAAAATGGACACACCCATTCTCAAGCGTACCGCTTCTCA
>JAOUHV010000036.1 GCA_029884425.1 Gammaproteobacteria bacterium | reverse complement strand
GTCCAGACGGTGATGCAGGTCTGACCGGCCGCAAGATCATCGTTGACACCTACGGCGGCATGGCTCGTCACGGTGGCGGCGCGTTCTCCGGCAAGGATCCTTCCAAGGTTGACCGCTCTGCTGCTTATGCGGGTCGCTATGTGGCGAAAAACATCGTTGCTGCCGGCCTGGCTGAGCGTTGCGAAATCCAGGTTTCTTATGCCATCGGCGTGGCTCAGCCCACCTCGATCACCATCGAAACCTTCGGCACGGGCAAGATCAGCGAAGACCGCATGATCCAGTTGGTACGTGAGCATTTCGACCTGCGTCCCAAAGGCATCGTGGCCATGCTGGACCTGCTGCGTCCCATCTACCAGCAAACAGCCGCCTACGGTCACTTTGGCCGCACCGAGGCTGAACTGAGCTGGGAGCGCACCGACAAAGCTGACGCCCTGCGCGCTGCTGCCGGTCTATAATCGTAACACCGCGGGCCGCCCTTCTCTGGGCGGCCCGTTTCCTTTCCCGTACTCTGAGGGGCGCTGCAGCAGGTCAACTCCTGTCAGGCTCAGAGAACGGTTCAGTTAACTGAATCAACGGCGCTCACTCTGTAACCATTAGGAGATGAGACATGACAGTACCTGCGGGTTTTACTGACTATAAAGTTGCCGATATTTCCCTGGCCTCCTGGGGCCGCAAGGAAATCGCCATTGCCGAAACCGAAATGCCAGGTCTGATGGCACTGCGCGAAGAATACGGCCAATCCAAGCCACTGACTGGCGCCCGCATCATGGGCAGCCTGCACATGACTATCCAAACTGCCGTACTGATCGAAACCCTGGTTTACCTGGGTGCCGAAGTACGTTGGGTGTCCTGCAATATTTTCTCAACCCAGGATCACGCTGCTGCAGCCATTGCTGCCGCTGGCATTCCTGTGTTCGCCTGGAAAGGTGAAACCATCGAAGAATACTGGTGGTGTACCGAGCAGGCCTTCAACTGGCCCAACGGCAAACTGCCTAACATGATCCTGGACGACGGCGGCGACGCCACCCTGCTGGTACACAAGGGCGTGGAATTCGAAAAGGCCGGTGCCGTTCCTGCGGCCAAAGCGGACGACAACGAAGAATGGAAAGCCATTCTGGACGTACTGCGCCGCAGCCTGAAATCCAGCCCCAGCAAATGGCAGGCAATTGCCGAGAGCATCAAGGGCGTTACCGAAGAAACCACCACCGGCGTTCACCGCCTGTACGAAATGATGAAGAAAGGCCAACTGCTGTTCCCGGCCATGAACGTCAATGATTCGGTCACCAAATCCAAGTTCGACAACCTCTACGGCTGCCGCGAATCGCTGCTGGACGGCATCAAGCGCGCCACTGACGTGATGATCGCCGGCAAAATCTGCGTGGTGCTGGGCTATGGCGACGTGGGCAAGGGCTGTGCACAAGCCTTCCGCGGCATGGGCGCCACCACCTGGGTGACTGAAATCGATCCGATCTGCGCTCTGCAGGCAGCGATGGAAGGCTACCGCGTGGTCAACATGGACGAAGCCGCCAAGCTGGGCGACATCTTCGTCACCACCACCGGCAACGTCAATGTCATCGACCATCACCACATGCTGGCGATGAAAGATCAGGCCATCGTCTGCAACATTGGTCACTTTGATTCCGAGATCAACATTGCCTCACTGGAAAAATACGAGTGGGAAGAAATCAAGCCGCAGGTAGATCACGTTATTTTCCCTGACGGCAAGCGCATCATCATCCTGGCCAAAGGCCGACTGGTGAATCTGGGCTGCGCCACCGGCCACCCCAGCTTCGTGATGTCAGCCTCGTTCACCAATCAGGTCATGGCGCAGATCGAGTTCTTCCAGCACGCGGAAAAGTACGAAAACAAGGTCTACATCCTGCCCAAGGTTCTGGACGAGAAGGTCGCCCGCCTGCATCTGCAAAAGATCGGCGTTCACCTCACTCAGCTGAGCCAAAAGCAGGCCGACTACATCGGCGTGCCGGTTGAAGGCCCGTACAAACCCGCCCATTATCGTTATTAATTCAGGCAGTGCGTGGCGGGCGACAAGCCCGCCGCTGGTTGGCGGATGAAGCCTTTCATCCGCCATCTTTTTTAGGAATACGAACCATGGAAACCCAAGAAAAATACCCCAAGAGCTTTAGCCTGGAATTTTTCCCGCCCAAAACTGCAGAAGGCGCGATCAAGCTGCGTCAGACCCGTGAAGAACTGGCTAAACTCAATCCGTCCTACATTTCAGTCACCTTCGGTGCCGGCGGTTCCACCCAGTCCGGCACGCTGGAAACGGTACTGGAAATAAAAAACGCCGGCATTGAAGCTGCCCCGCATTTGTCCTGCATCAGCTCCAGCAAGGCTGAACTGCGCGAATTGCTGCGCACCTATCAGCAAAACGGCATTAAACGCATCGTTGCCCTGCGCGGTGATTTGCCGTCCGGCGCAGGAACATCGCTGGGCGAGTTGCGCTATGCCAACGAGCTGGTGGAGTTTATCCGCACTGAAACGGGTGATCACTTCAGACTGGAAGTAGCGGCCTATCCGGAGTTTCACCCGCAGGCGGCTTCGGCCTCGGCGGATCTGGAAAACTTCAAGCGCAAGGTAGATGCTGGTGCCAACGCGGCGATCACCCAGTATTTTTTCAACCCGGATGCCTACTTCAGTTTTGTCGACAGCGTGGAGCGCATGGGCGTGGACATCCCCATCATTCCCGGCATCATGCCCATCACCAACTACAAGCAGTTGGCGCGCTTTTCCGACATGTGCGGCGCAGAAATTCCACGCTGGATTCGCAAGCGCCTGGAAGACTTTGCCGACGACGTCGACAGCTTGCGAGCCTTTGGCCTGGATCTGACCATCGATCTGTGCGCCACGCTGCTGGAGCACGACGCGCCCGGTCTGCATTTCTACACCATGAATCAGACCGGCCCCACCAGCAAAATCTGGAAAGCGCTCAATCTGAGCTAACAAAAAAGCCGCGAATTTCGCGGCTTTTTTGCGTTGAGCGAATCAATTCCCCTAGGGCGCGTCCTTCACCAGCCACACCATCAATTCAGAGCCTGTGTCGGCACGTCCACCCACCACCATTGTCTCACCCTTGGCAAAGTCAACCACCCAAACAGGAACCGTCGAATACAAAACATTTCGCTCAGGCGTATTGGTCCACACAAACGCCGAAAACTTTCCCGAATTGGAACTGGTGCCCGAGCCATCCACCCCGGTAAACACCGAAACATTTAGCGCCGGGTAGGCACACTTGCGTTCTATCAACGATGCCAATTCCTTCACGTTGGGCAAACGCCAGCCGGTATAGGTCAAACCATCTGCACCCACCACCGACGCTGCAGCCGCCAAGGTCATCGCATCACTCCACCTGTAAACAGCCGGCGTATTCAGATCTTTGACGCACGAACCATTGGCGTAATTGCCAGCATCCCGATGCGCCGAGTAACCCAGCGGACACTTGGACCACAACAGGTTGGTCTTGGTGTCCTTGATCACCGAGGCGCCGTCGAAATCCGTCGCTGCAGAAAGAACAGGCACAACCGTCCCCGCAAGCGTGTAGCTACTGCGACCATCCACCGCCACAAATCGCGCGGTGGGAGTGGTGGCCACCAAGTCGGTTCGCAAAACCCCTGAGACCTTCTCACTTTGACACTGCGAATCGCCCGCTGACACCGCCCCCGATAAGGTCAGCACCGCCAATGAAATCATCATTCGTTTCATCATGTTGTTCATCCCTTATGGCAGCGTTTGCTCGGTAACCAAACGGACATAGTGCTTTCCACGATCAGCGCCCACTTTAGACTGACTGCGCTCCTGAGGAAATCCATCCCCGGTCATACTCAGCGCAAAATTGATATACCAAGCCTCGGAACCACCCGTTGAAGATGCATTGGTGTCTGCCGTCCAGTATCCAAACCCCGGCAAGAGGGTTGAGTCATCAATCGGCGACTGTGCTTCGAAATCTGTATCAGGGAACGGCCCCGCCATCACATAATTTTGTGAACGGCCATAATCCACCAGTCCTCGCAGTTCCTCAGTATCTGGCAAACGCCAGCCGGTCAAACCACACAGTTTCAGCAAGTTCACATCGGCGGCATAAAATGAGGTGTTGCACGGGGTAGAAGAGCCGTCATTGTCCGCATTACAACTGTAATGACCCACGGTACCGGAATTGCCGCCATTGCGCTTGGCATCCGGCTCGTACCAGTATTTAATCCGCTGATAACTGCGCACCGAATTCATGTTCTTATCGAACACTTCCCACACCAGACCGGTCACATTGTCTTTGGCACAGGCCGCAACTCCGTTCACCATATCGGTGATCAGTACGCCGTTCGCATCGTAATAGGTAAAATCAAACGCCTTGGTTCCGGCCAGTTTGTCCCTGCCATAATCCGCGTCCTGCTTGCCCGCTGTCCCGTTAGGGTTGCTGGTAATTACACCCGTATCGTTTTGCGGACGGAATGTAGAGCGAGTGTCCGTGTCATTGTCGGTAATCACCAGATTAACCGTCGCCCCGGCTGCCACGGTGGTATCTGTACCCATTTTTTCCATGCTGATGGTGGCACTCTCAGTACCTTCCACCAAACCGTCGTCCACCACCCGGATGACCAACTTGCCGGAACGCACTGCATTAGTTTCATCCGCTGGAAAAACAAGGGTGAGATCATCGCTGGTACTTTCAGGCGCAGGCTGCAAACGCACGCCGTCAAATTCAATCACGTAGTCAGAACGAAAGCTGGCAGTGGCACCACTAACATCCTTGATCACGACCGTGCTCTCCACCGCACTGGCACCGTTAATCGTGACATCCAGTGACACGTCTGCGCTGGGTCCTTCGGTCACGTTACCATTCGGAGCAGTACTCAAAGCCATGCTTACCTGGGGTTTCGGATCGTCATTGAGGATGGTACCCGTCGCCCGCGATAATCCCAAAGTAATGCCTTCAGGCACGGTAATGCTCACGCCAAGCACTTCGTTGTACTCGTAGACAGCGTCGTTGGTCACAGCGACATCAATGTAAACTTCGCTAACCCCAGCCGGCATCAAAACGCTGCCGGTTGCGCTGGTATAATCAGCGCCGGCAGTCGCTTCGACCACCCCTGCCGCACCGGTCAACACCGTGGAATAACTGATTTGCGAATCAACCGTCAGCGGGGGATTGGCTACCAAGCGGAATCGCAAATTGCCGCTGCTTTCCTGAGCGCTCGCATCGTAAACGGACACGCCCACGGTTTCTGCTTGTTTTTTGCCCGGCTTTTTACTGCAACCTGTTGCTCCCAACAGCATGCCCACCAGCCCCAGGCCGACCAGGGACGTCACGCAATACCGGCGGAAACCTTCAAAACTGTCCATGCCCACTCCAAATCACCCTAGACTATTCGCAGAACGGTTGGTCTTGTTGAATAAAGCGCCAAACTATAGCACACTTTTTTCGTAGGTGTGCTACGCCTACCCCGACCAAAACGTCACCTGGACCGGGCAATTTTGACTAAGACCAAACGGCTAATCCCATAAATATTTCCTTAGTTTTATCGTCCACAAATTAACCGGCTATTAACGCCACGAATGTGACCCAATCAACACTATGGAACAATGCCTCCCATGAGCAATGCCCAACTGTTACAACGCGATCTTTCCGTTCTTTGGCATCCTTGCACCCAGATGAAGGACCACGAATGGCTGCCACTGGTGCCCATCAAACGCGGCCAAGGGGTCTGGCTGGAGGATTTCGAAGGCAAACGCTATCTGGACGCCATCAGCTCCTGGTGGGTGAATCTGTTCGGTCACGCCAACCCCAGAATCAATCAGGCGCTGAAAAATCAACTGGATACGCTCGAGCACGTAATCCTCGCCGGCTTCTCCCACGAGCCCGCCATTGAACTGGCCGAGCGCCTGGTCAAGCTCTCCCCGCCGGGACTGGACCGGGTGTTCTATGCCGACAACGGCAGTGCCGCCGTCGAGGTGGCACTGAAAATGAGCTTTCACTACTGGCGCAACACCGGCAAGGGTCATAAAACCCGCTTTGTCAGCCTGAGCAACAGTTACCACGGTGAAACACTGGGAGCACTGGCCGTGGGCGACGTTGCGCTGTACAAGGAAACCTACGCCCCGTTACTGCTGGAGCCGATCACCATCCCCAGCCCCGACTGCTACCATCGCGAGCCCGGCGTCAGCTGGGAACAGCACAGCCGCACGATGTTCGAGCACATGCGCCGCACCCTGGAACAGCGCGCCGACGAAATCTGCGCCGTCATCGTCGAACCGCTGGTGCAATGTGCCGGCAGCATGCGCATGTATCACCCGGCTTATCTCAAACTGTTGCGCGAGGCCTGCGACGAGTTTGGCGTCCACCTGATCGCCGACGAGATTGCTGTCGGTTTTGGCCGTACAGGCACGCTGTTCGCCTGCGAGCAGGCCGGCATCAGCCCGGATTTCATGTGCCTCTCCAAAGGACTCACCGGCGGCTACCTGCCACTTTCAGCGGTACTCACCCGCAACAACATCTACCAGGCGTTTTACGACGAATACGAAAAACTCACTGCCTTTCTGCACTCGCACAGCTACACCGGCAATGCCTTGGCCTGCCGCGCGGCACTCGCCACCCTGGATATTTTTGAACAGGACAATGTCATTGAAAACAACAAGATACTGATCGACAAGCTGGCCAAGTCACTCACCTGCTTTGCCGACCACCCGCACATCGCCGAGGTCCGCCAGACCGGCCTGATCGCGGCGGTGGAAATGGTGCAGGACAAAGCCAGCAAAACCCCCTTCCCCTGGCAACAACGGCGCGGCCTGCGCGTCTACCAGCATGGACTACAAAAGGGGGTATTGCTGCGCCCACTGGGCAATGTCACCTATTTCATGCCCCCCTACATCATCAACGACGATGAACTGGAATTGATGGTCAACACCGCCTGGGAGGGAATTCAGCTCGCCTGCAAATAAAATGAGAATCGTTATCATTTGCTATTGATAATGATTCTCATTTCTTTTAATATCTCCCTATCGTCAACCACCTTAGGGAGCTTCTTCACATGAAATTAACTCATCTCGCCATCTGCGCCAGCCTGATCGCCACCCCCTGCGCCTATGCCGAAAATACCAATCCAGACTTCAGCTACGGCAAGGCCGATGCCTACCAGCGCGTAAGTCAGGCCGTGGATAGCCTGAGCCAGTGGGCCGATGGCGAGTATCAGGAACACGAACTCGAAGGCTTGTTCCAACGTTATCCTCAAGATGCCCTGGTCATCAAAAGCACCCTGGATCTGGTCAACCAACTGAAACAACAAGCCACCCAGGCGCAGGCCGATGGCGACCAAACCCGCGCCAGTGCGCTCCTGTTTGCTGCCGAAGCGACTGCACTGTACGCGGCCAACATGCCGCATCTGCTGGAAAAGCGTCTGGATGTCCAGGCACAGGCCGCTCGCTGAAACAAACATCTGCGATACATACACTTCAATATTGGCAATCAGCCGTCGACATAAACAAAACAGATTGTAAAGCCGGTTTACCACCGGCACATATCGTGTTACGTTCGTAAAATACGTGCGAAACGCAAACCAAACCTTCATAGCCACAAGGAACCTTGGCCGCCATGAGATTTTCGTCATGCACTTCAATACTGCTAGCCACTGCCTGCCTTTTGCCCTTCACACCAGCACTGGCTGACACCACCATCAACGGCGCGATCGAAGTTGAAAGCAGCTACGCAACCTCGTACGACAAAAACACCAGCAGCAATATCAGCGTTGCCGCAGTTGAACTGGCCATAGACAGCCAGTTAAGCGACGACGTGTTTACCCACTTGCTGTTTCTGCATGAGGAAAACAAAACGCCTCTTGGCGTTGATGAAGCCACCATCACTCTGCGCAACCTGGTTGGCAAAGACACGGAACTGGTGGTCGGCCAGTTTTTCGTCGCCCTTGGCAAACTGGAAAGCTACATGGTCTCCGATCCCCTCACGCTGCAGCTGGCAGAAACCAACGAAGGCGCAGCCCAGGTCAGCGCACCGCTCGGCCCTCTATCGGGAACGATCTATGCGTTTCAGGGCAAATCCGGCGTCATCGACCAGCAGCATGACAACATCAACAAATTTGGTCTGCGCCTGGAATACAGCGACGACAACCTCGAAACCGGCGTGCACTACATCAGCAGTTTCGCGGACACCAACGGCATGCACGAAGCCATCGAAAATTTTGACGGAGACCCTGATAACAACAGTCTCGCTGCCTTGCAGCACAGCGTAGCAGGTGCGGGGGTTTACGTTGATTACCACAACAATGCATTTAGCCTCGTTGCCGAATACATCGGCGCGCTGAAAAAATTCAACGCCAACGATCTGGGCATCAGCAATCGTGGCGCCCAGCCCGCTGCCCACCAATTGGAACTGAGCTACTTTTTCGGCAAACACACCTTCGCCGTCGGTCACCAGGGAACCATTGATGCCCACGCAGTGTCATTGCCCAAGTCTCGTTGGATGGCTGCGGCCAGCACCAAGGCCAAAGCAGACACCACCCTGGCGTTGGAACTAGCCCATGACACGGATTATCGCGTCAGTGAAGGCGGCACCGGCAAAACAGCCCTGGGCATCACCGGCCAAATTCAGGTAACGTTCTAGAATCATCACAACAATCACAACTCTACTGATCGTAAAGGACTCAACGATGTACAGCGCTTTTGCCAAAAACACCGCTCTGACACTTGCCCTGTCCATGGCAGCCAGCAGCGCGGCCAACGCCCATTTTCAGATGCTGATTCCCAGCGATGACATGGTCAAACAAGGTGAATCCCGTCAGCTCATGATGGACGCCCTGTTTTGGCACCCCTACGAGGGCAAGGGCATGCCCATGGAAAAACCCGTCCAGTTTGGCGTGATGGTCAATGGTCAAAAAACCGATCTGCGTGCCCAGCTCAAAGCCAACCAGACAACCGATCTGGAAGGCAAAAAGTTTCCTTCGTTCAAACTGGAATTTCCGCTCAAACGTCCTGGCGATCACACGTTCTACATTGAACCAGCTCCCTACTGGGAAGCCGCTGAAGAAAGCTTCATCATTCACTACACCAAAGTGATCGTGAATTCATTCGGCCTGGAAGAAGGCTGGGATCAGCCGGTGGGATTAAAAACCGAAATCGTACCGCTCACCCGTCCCTATGGTCTGTACACCAACAACGTGTTCCAGGGCAAAGTGCTGGTCAACGGTAAACCGGTCGCCAACAGCACGGTAGAAATCGAATACTACAACAAGGACGGCAAGCTCAAACCCATCGCCGATCCCATGATCACCCAGGTGATTAAAACCGACTCCAATGGTGTATTCACTTACGCCATGCCCAAACAAGGCTGGTGGGGATTTGCTGCACTGAACGAAGACAGTAAAAAAATGAAGCACGATGGCAAGGATTACCCGGTGGAAATCGGTGCAGTGCTGTGGGTAAAAACTCACGACATGAAATAAAAATCCATTCGTCAGCCTCGGGAAAATCGCAAAAAACCCGGGAAAGATGAATGAACGAAGCAACGTATAGTGTAGAAAATCGACTGGTTACGCTGACGAACATCGCTACACAGCGCCATTAAATGTTGGAGCAAAACATGACCAAAGTAACTCTCAGACTGATGACCGCCCCCATCCTCGTCATCGCCACGATGTTGGCAGGTTGCGCCACAACTCCCTGGGCCACCCTCCCTGACCGCAATATTGCGGTAGAAACCATAGACTCAGGCAGCACAGGAATCTCCCATGCATTTCTGAGCTACACCAAAAAAGCCATTTATCTGCGCGGCGAACTGGAGCGAAAAATTGCTGGCCGAGGCCCGGCACCAGGCCACTTGCACGTTGAGCTGCTAGACAAGGACGGCAATGTCCTCAAGGTAGCCATGTCGGGTTACGAGCGCAAAAATCTCAAATCCGACGTCGCCTACTTCACCATCCCGATTCCGGTGGATTTACCTGCCCTGAGCAAGGTTCGCCTACGCCACCACGACATCGTCTCCCATCAGGAAACGGTACACGATGTCCAGTGGCAGGAACCTGGCGAAGCCACTTCGGATGAAATTGAACCCGACAAGGACGACCTGGGCAGATAATTTAATGCGAATGCGACGGGTGATCGTGGGTGTGCGCGCCTGCGGTCATCTCTTCGCCAGTGGTGGTCGCCGTTAGCTTGCCGTGCTTGACCCCGCGAATACTGACCAGCTGATCCGCCAGCGATTGCAACTCCCGACTTTTACCCTTGACCACCAACACCTCCAGACAGTTGTTGTGGTCCAGATGCACATGCATCACTGAAATGATTTGTCCGGTAAAGGAATGCTGCAAATGAGTCAGATTGGCCGCCAATTCACGCACGTGGTGGTCATAGACCAGGGTAATCGTGCCCACGGTCAGCTTGTCGTGATCCCATTCTTCCCGCACCTTTTGCTCGCGGATCAGGTCACGAATCGCTTCAGAGCGATTCTTGTAGCCCTTCTGATCTATCAGGTTATCGAAAAACTCCAGCAAATCCGCATCGATAGAAACGCCAAATCGAACCAGCTCCGACATTTCTTTAAACCCCCAATCTTTGTCCGATATGTTCATTGACACCAGCGTATCACGATTTTAATATTTGTATCACCCACATAGGTGCCTCTCGTGAATAGAATAAACTATAAGTCGCTCGCTTTTTTCACCCTGCTTTTCAGTCTTATCTCGTCAGCCCATGCCCACAAGGTCAACATGTTTGCCTTTGTCGAGGGCAACAGCGTTTCCATTGAAGCCTACTTCGTCGATGGCAAGCGCGCCAAAAACTGCGAAGTCACCGCCACCGACAGCACTGGCAAAGTCCTCAACCAGGGTCAGACCAACGATCAGGGGCAATACCAATTCAGTGTCAGCCAGCCGACCGATATTCGCATCGCCGTGAACGCCGGCATGGGTCACATGGCGACGTATGACATTGCCGCCAGCGATTTTGGCGACAATAGCGCGGGCGTTGCTGCGTCCGACAGCGATGAAAATGGCAACGCACTCGCCTCTGCGGACATCAACTCCGCTGAACTTAATGCCGCTATCGAGCGCGCCGTTGCCAAATCCATGGCACCGGTGATGCGTAATATTTCCGAAATGCGTGCAGAAAAATCACTGGCTGATATCATTGGCGGCATCGGCTTCATCTTTGGCCTGCTGGGCATTTATTTTTATCTCAAAGCTCGCAAAGACACTCAGTCTAAAGCCTAACGCCAAAGGAGTTCATCCATGCACATATCCGATGGCATTCTAAATGGCCCGGTTTTGGGCGGCAGTTTTGCCGCCGCCGCAGTCGTTGCCGCCGCAACATTGCGCAAAATGGATCTGGAAGAAATTCCCAAGATTTCGGTCATCACTGCGGTATTTTTTGTCGCCTCACTGATCAAGGTTCCCATCGGCCCCACCAGCATCCATCTGGTGCTGGTGGGGCTGGTCGGCGTGGTGCTGGGCAAACGGGCGTTTGCCGCGATTATGCTCGGTATCATTTTGCAGGCATTGCTGTTCGGTCACGGCGGCGTCAGTGTTATCGGTGCCAACGTGCTGATGCTGGGCGGCGGCGGGCTGGTCGGCTACATGATCTGGCAATTACGCCATCGCTTCACGCTGAAAAAGCCCGAGGTGGTGTTCGGCGCGCTCGCCGGTGCCGGCGGGGTGATTTTCTCCGGTACGGTGCTCGCGGCACTGCTGGTCACCGCCGGTGAAGCCTTTGTCGCCAACGCCTATTACGTGCTGGCGGCCCATGTGCCCATCATTGTGATTGAAGCGATTATCGTCGGTATTACCGCCGGGTTCCTCGCCCGGGTCAAACCTGAAATTCTGTCCGGACACCGGGTAGGCAAACACTGATATGCCATTGGATATTGATCGTCATGCGGGCATTGAGTCGCTGATTCAGCGCTGGGATGTGCGCTGCAAAATTGCCGCGCTGTTGCTGCTGATCCTGTGCATCGCGTTGATCAAAACCCTGCCCATGGCGCTGATCGCCCTGGCCATCACCATCGTACTGTTGTGGGCCAGCCAGTTGCCGGTGCACTTTGTATCGCACGGTCTGACCAGCGCCGGCATTTTCTTGCTGCCATTTTTCCTGATCATGCCGTTCACCTATCCTGGTGATGCCGATCATGCGCACTTCTGGGGGGTGACCTTCAGTTTTGCCGGACTACGCTTGGCCACGCTGATTTTCGTCAAGGCGATTTCGATGATCATGCTTAGCTTCGTGATTTTCGGCACCTCGCGGTTTGATGTGTCGATGATTGCGCTGCAACGGTTGAAGTGTCCGAAAATTCTCACCCAGATGCTGCTGTTCACCTATCGCTACATTCACACCTTCATGGAAGAACTGCAGCGCATGCACACCTCCATGTCGGTGCGCGGCTTTGTGCCCAAAACCGACTGGAACACCATGACCACCTATGGCAATTTTGTCGGCACCTTGCTGATTCGCAGTTTTGAACGCACCGAACGTGTCTACAAAGCCATGCTGTCCAAAGGCTACGAGGGTGAGTTTTACAGCCTGGTGGAATTTAAAACCAACGCCGCTGACTGGCTCAAACTGATCGTGATCTTGGTCATCGCCGTCGCGCTACTTATTGGAGACAACGTGCTGGGCTTTCCCACTGCCGCTGTCGCCTGGCACTAACCCGAGGATTTATCCGTGACCACCCATTTCGCTATCGATATCGAAGATCTGCAATTTTCCTATCCCGATGGCCATGACGTACTCAAAGGGATCAGTTGCCAAATCAAGCACGGCGAAAAAGTCGCGCTGATTGGCGCTAACGGTGCGGGCAAATCCACCTTCATGAGTCATCTCAACGGCGTGCTGCTGGCCACTGGTGGTCACATCAGCATTGACGGCATCAAAATCGAAAAAAGCACGCTCAAGCAGATTCGCCGCAAAATCGGCATCGTTTTTCAGGACCCGGATGATCAACTGTTCAGCCCGACGGTGTTTGATGACGTAGCCTTTGGCCCGCTCAACCTGGGGCTGCCCAAAGAGGAAATCGAGCAACGTGTCGCCCAGGCCCTGGACGTGGTTGGCTTGTCCGGCTACGAACAGCGTTCATCGTTTCACCTCTCGTTTGGTGAGCGCAAACGCCTGGCGCTGGCCACGGTGCTGTCATACCAGCCCGATATTCTGGTGTTCGACGAACCCTCCACCAACATGGACCCGCTCAATCGCCGCAAGCTGATCAAATGGCTGAAAGAGTGCGATAAAACCGTGATTTTGTGCACCCATGACCTGGACATCGCCCTGGAAACCTGCGACCGCTGCCTGCTGCTGATTGACGGCAAGATCATCGCCGACGACAAAGCCTCCAACGTGCTGTACGACAAGGATTTGCTGGAAAACAATAATCTGGAACTACCGCTGGCGTTGATGACTCACGAATTGCTGCACGAAATTCTGCACAAATCCGAAATGAACGAAGAGCATCGTTTCATCATCGACGGATTTTTGCACGCCCATCGCCATGCGCACGGCCCCAACGGACAAGTGCATTTTCACATCCACACCCATGCGCACGACCATGAGCATCTGCACCAGGAAGTCGACAAGCGTCACACTCACGATGCTCACTCTCACGATCACGGCGACGGACACCATCACCACCACCCGGATCACGACCACACTCATCCACATCCGGACGATCACGAACATCCTCATCCGCATGATCATGAGCATCCTCACGATCACGAGCACCCTCATCCCCACGATCACGAACACCCACATCCGCATGATCATGACCATCCTCACGATCACGAGCACCCTCATGACCATGAACATCCGCACCCTCATCCCCACCCGGAAGAGGGCCAAAATGACAAAAAATAGGCGCTCATTTCGCCTGTTTTTTGATCAGATTTTGAGGTAAAAACCCGCGGTGGATGACCCAAAAGCGGCATCCGCCAGGAAAACATGGCGATTTTCTGACCACTTGAACAGTCATTTTGTTTAAAAAACAACCAAACGACCTCGCTTTTTTGCACTGAAATGGTGCAAAAAATTATTTTCGCTGCCATATCCCTTTGAAATTTCACCCATTCCCGACCAAAATAGATCATTATTTGGCCGTTTCACAATTTTGACTGAGTCCGGCTAGAATGAGCGCCGTTTTACAAGACTCATGTTTTAAGGGTTTGGTTATGGTTATGGTAACGAAGACACTGTTGGCAGCATCACTTCTCTGGCTGGGGTTCAGCACAACCGCCCAGGCGGATATTTATGTGTACCAGGATGCCAACGGCATTATGCACATGACCAACAAGCAACCCAAACCCGGCGTCAAAGTTCGCCGCATTATCCGCGAGACCAGCGCCACCCCAAACAACTGGCGCGTGCCGCGCACCAACCAGGTACGTCATCAGGTCTACTCGCTGGTGGACGAAGCCTCTGAGCAATTCAACGTCGACAAAGCCCTGGTACGCGCCATCATCCAGGCCGAGTCCGATTACAACGTCAACGCGCTCTCGCCCAAGGGTGCCAGCGGTCTGATGCAGTTGATGCCCAGCACGGCCGCCCAATATGGCGTACAGGACATTTTCGACCCGAAACAGAACATCTGGGCCGGCGTGCAATACATGCGCTACCTGCTGGATAAATTCGGCCAGGACGTCAGCCTGGCGGTGGCAGCCTACAACGCTGGCGAAAACGCCGTCATTCGCTATGGCCGCATCCCGCCCTACGCAGAAACCCAGAACTATGTGCGCAAGGTACTAAAGTTCCACCAAGGATACAGTCAGATTTAGCCTCGGGCCAAAACGCTAATCCCCCTGTAGCCGGAACCTCTCCAGCTCAAGCAAATTATTTGACCCTTGCCTGCCCCACGCCGCGTGGGTCAGACGCAGCCTCCACACTCCCCGTTGCCTTGCGCCACAAAATGCCGTGCATATTGCCGTAGCGCCACGGGTTCTGTTTTACCTCGTGCCCCAACGAACGCAGGCTGGTGATTTCGGCCTCGGTCAGCGCACCTTCTTCGTAGCTGATTTCATCCGGCAGATACTGGTGATGGTACCGTCCCTGACTGACCCAGGATTGCGGGTCGTGACCGTCGGCAAAATCAAGAATGCCCAGCAGCACCATGGTGATGATGCGACTGCCACCGGGAGTACCCAGCACCGCAACACTATCCGCCGTATCGATAAAAGTTGGGCTCATGCTCGAAAGTGGCCGCTTACCCGGTTCAATGGCATTGGCCTCGGCACCCACCAGTCCGTAGGCGTTGGGCGTACCGGGCTTGGCGGAAAAATCATCCATCTCGTCGTTGAGCAACACTCCGGTGCCGGGCGGCACAAAGCCGGAGCCAAACGGATAGTTCACCGTCACCGTGGCCGACACCCGGTTGCCCGCCTGGTCGAGAATGGAAAAGTGGGTGGTGTGGAACCCGCCTGGCGCGGAATCGATACCGGGCAGACTGCTGCTGGCGGTCGCCTTGTCAGCGCGAATGCTGGCGCGCAATCCCGCCGCATAGTTTTTGTCGGTCAACCGGGCGACGGGCACCTGGACAAAATCCGGGTCACCCAGGTAAATGGCCCGATCACGGTAGGCACGGCGCATGGCCTCGACCAGCAAATGCTTGCGCGTCACGCCATCAGCCGAGCCCAACTCATAGCCTTCCAGAATATTGAGCATGGTCGCCAGCGCCACCCCACCAGACGACGGCGGTGGAGCGGTGGTAATCGTCATGTCGCGGTACTGGATTCGCAGCGGCGCACGCTCTTTCACCCGGTAATCCGCCAGATCCTTCAGTTGCCAGATGCCGCCGTTGGCGCGCACACCGTCAACCAGTTTTTGCGCCACCTCGCCCTTATAAAACCCATCAAACCCCTTGTCCGCCAGCGTCTGCAGAGTCGCCGCCAGTTCAGGCTGCTTGATGATGTAACCTTCTGCTGGCACCGCGTTGTCTTTCAGAAACAGGCGCGCAGCTTCGGGCGATGCCTGGATAGCCTTCAAGCGAAAACCCGCCATACGCACATAGTGAGCATCCACTTCAAAACCTTGCTGTGCGAGCTGAATCGCTGGGGCCAGCGTTTTGGCCAGCGGCAACTTGCCGTAGTTTTGCGCCAAATGCACCATGGCCGCAGGCACGCCCGGAATTCCTGCCGCCAGCGGACCATTCATTGAGGCATCAGCTATCACGTTGCCATCCTTGTCCAGGTACATATCGCGCTGCGCCGCCGCAGGTGCAGTTTCGCGACCATCGACCATGGTCTGAAATCCGTCGCTGGCCCGATGCAGCAACCAGAAACCACCACCGCCAACACCGCTGCTGTAGGGTTCAACCACTGCCAGCGCGGCCGTCACCGCCACCGCCGCATCAAAGGCGTTACCGCCAGCGGCGAGAATATCCATCCCTGCCTGGGTCGCCAGTGGGTGCGCCGACGCAATGGCATTTTTGCCCGGCGTACTGGCGGCATAAACCGGCAGCCCGGCAGTACAGATCAACAGACAACAGAATCGCAACCAACGCATGACACACCCTCCAAGTGTTTGATTGGTCTCATGCTAGCGGGATTGGAGGCAAAAAAAAACCCGCCGGTGCAATGGGGAGGGGATATTGCTTTGGCGGGTTAAAGTAGGGGTTCTTGGCTTACCAGGTCCAGTAGCCATATTCAGGAATCATGACGGTGTCTTCTTCGAAAACACCAAACTTTGCCTCCTGATGACATTTATCGCAGAAACTGGGCGACTTCACTTTGGCCTGGTCAAAATACTTCTTCGGCACTTCCTCATGACGCCACTGGAAAAACTCGGTCTTGGTAATACGTGAGGGCGTTTCGCCGGATTTCAAGGACTGATTGAACTTGCGCGAGGTTTTATACCAAACCTGATCGGCGGCATTGCCATCCACATAGGCGCGCAGCTCGGCGATCACCTCGTCGTCCAGCTCGGCATTGTCGCCAAAATGATCCTTAAGGGCTTGTTTATCTATCAGTTTTTGCCAGGAGCGCAGCGGCAGCAACCCCGGCGGATAGGCAAAATGACAGGAGCCGCATTCTTCCTCGTATACCTCATTGGTCACCGGCGCCACGCCCTTGTAGCGATCAATACTCAACAGCCATTGAGCACCATTTTCAGCATGGGCGGTACTGCCCAACATCAACCCCAGCACAAACAGCAGCAACAGTTTTTTCATGGCGCTCTCCTTACCAGGTCAGCTTGATGGCCAGGGCCATGCTGGTATAGCCGACCATGCCATAGGTGGGATGCGCCCCACCAGGCGCGGTGTCAATGGCGGCAAAATAACCGCCCGTACCCAACAAGCCCAGCAGAGCGTGCTGATTATCCGGGTCTTGCAGCCCGGAACTTAGCCGCAAGTCGGTCAGGTGAAATGCTACACCGGTAGCCACCGCGCCAGCCCCCAAATAGGCGGCAGCATGCGCAAACTGGTAATGAGGGCCACTGGTATCCTCGGATTTGGGTGACATCACCGCCAGCGTCGCCGCCAGCATTGATCCCAATCCCAGGTATTTATGCAAACTGTTCGCGGTGATAATGCGCCCCTTGAAAGCTGGCGCGTCCGCCGCTGGAGCCTCGGTTGCCGAGGAACTGCTTGCCGCCACCAGCAATGATGCCTGTGGATGCCACAGGGCCGAGGAGTCCGCCAACGCCACTTCGGGAATCGCCCCCAACAACATTACGCCACACAACCATCTTCTCACCGGTCACCTCCGCTTGCGCCAACCCATCGTTTTGCTCAGTTTCAGTGTAGCTTACGCAAGATTCACTGAACCCAGACTGAATTCAGTATTGATAATGATTATCATTTGCAATAATATTAATCCACATCCTGCGTGACCACGGGCCTACCTCATGCGGCGGGATGTAATTGTCTTCACCTGCCCTCCCCTCCAAACACGCAGGTGAAACGTTCGAGGGGGCTCCCCCGCCCCCTCTTTTTTATGCCGCCAAGGCAATAATTTTCTCCAGCAACACATCCCTGTCCTCACAACTTCGCATCGCGGCTCGGACCCGGTTAAACGCCTGCGCCGCCAGTTCTGGGTTCTTGGCGTAGCCCGTCAGCCGGTCGTACTTCCAGCCAGCCTGCTTCAGCACCGTCTGTTTGTACTCCATGCCTTTTTGACCACCGCCGCCAATGTCCTGCAGTCGCTGTTCAATTTGAATGTAGGTCGCAATTTTTCCTGGGGTAAAACTGCTGAAATCTTTGGGCAATATTTCGTCGAATTCCATAATTACTCTCCTGGGTGTCTGTCCTAGATGTCGACCAATCCCCAGGTCCGCTAAACACCGTGAAAACTTATTTTTTTTCAGGCATAAAAAAAGCCCCGGTAAGGGGCTTTTCTGAGCACAAGACACAAATCTGATCAGGCCATGGCCTGCAGTTTTTCGTATTTGGCCTGCAGTTCGTCGCGCGATTCCACGTGGTCAGGGTCCTTGGGAATACAATCGACCGGACAAACATCCACGCACTGTGGCGTATCGTAATGGCCTACACATTCCGTACACAGGTTGGGGTTGATCACATAGATCTCATCCCCCTGAGAAATGGCACCATTAGGGCACTCGGGTTCGCATACGTCGCAGTTAATGCACTCGTCAGTAATAATCAAAGCCATGGGGTTACTCCAATTTCACGCAATTTCTTAAAGCTGTCAGCGATCTTACTTCATTCTGAGCTGCAATTCAGCCATGACCCTTTCATGGACAAAATCGCGCACATCCCCACCCAAACTGGCGACTTCGCGTACCAGACTGGACGAAATATAGGAATACTTCTCCGCCGGAGTCAGAAATACGGTTTCGATGCTGCTATCCAGCTTCCGATTCATACCCGCCAGTTGAAATTCAAACTCGAAGTCAGACACCGCCCGCAAACCGCGGATAATCACTTGCGCCGACAGCGAGCGGACAAATTCCACCAGCAGCGAATTGAAGCCCACCACTTCCACGTTGTTCAGATTGCCTAGTACCAGACGAGCCATGGCCACGCGTTCGTCCAGAGTAAACATCGGTTTTTTGCCGGGGCTGGCTGCCACTGCCACGTAGACTTTATCAAACAGGCGCGAGGCCCGATGCACCAGATCAATGTGACCGTTGGTAATCGGATCAAAGGTCCCCGGATAGACCGCACTGACTCCCATGGAATATCCTTGTTTCAGGCTTCAAGGTTGGCGAGTTTAACACGTCACACGAGAAAACACAGGCCCGCTCTACCATCCCCGCCGCAGAATACTTATACTTCGCAGCCAACTGCGTAAATCAATATATCCATATAAGGAAGACTGGCCCATGCGTGCCTCCCAGATTTTAATTGCCACTGTCAAAGAGACCCCCGCCGACGCCGAAGTCATCAGCCACAAACTGATGCTGCGCGCCGGCATGATCCGCCGTCTGGCCTCCGGCCTGTACACCTGGCTGCCCATGGGCCTGCGGGTGTTGCGCAAGGCCGAAGCCATTGTGCGCGACGAAATGGACAAGGCCGGTGCCCAGGAAGTGCTGATGCCCTCGGTGCAACCTGCCGAGCTGTGGCAAGAGTCCGGCCGCTGGGTGCAATACGGCCCCGAACTGCTGCGTTTTAAAGACCGCCACGATCGCGATTTCTGTTACGGCCCCACCCACGAAGAAATCATCACCGACATGGCGCGCAAGGAGCTGCGCAGCTACAAACAACTGCCGGTGAATTTCTACCAGATCCAGACCAAATTCCGCGACGAAGTTCGTCCGCGCTTTGGTCTGATGCGTGGCCGCGAATTTTTGATGAAGGACGCTTACTCCTTCCACATCGACCAGGCCAGCCTGCAAGTCACCTACGACGCCATGCACCAGGCGTACTGCAATATTTTCACCCGCCTGGGACTGGACTTCCGTCCCGTCATCGCCGACACCGGCTCCATCGGCGGCAGCGGCTCGCACGAATTCCACGTGCTGGCTGATTCCGGCGAAGACGACATCGCCTTCTCCGACAGCAGCGACTACGCCGCCAACGTCGAAATGGCTGAAGCCCTGGCCCCGGCCGGCCAGCGCCCCGACGCCAGCGCCGCCATAAGCCGCGTTGACACCCCCAACCAGCACAGCATTGAGGAAGTCAGCAGTTTCCTGAAAATCGACGCCAAACAAACCGCCAAAACCCTGATGGTCAAAGGCGTGGACAACACCGTCGTTGCCCTGGTGCTGCGTGGTGACCACGAACTCAACGAAATCAAAGCCGAAAAACTCGCCCAGGTGGCCTCACCCTTCACCCTGGCCAGCGAGGCGGAAATCCTCAAAGCCTGCCGCTGCAAACCTGGCTCCATCGGTCCGGTTGGTCTGGACAACATCGTCGTCATTGCCGATCGTAGCGCCGCGCATCTGGCCAACTTCGTCTGCGGTGCCAATGTCGATGGCCAGCACCTGACCGGCGTCAACTGGGCCCGCGATCTGCCCGAGCCCATCGTCGCCGACATCCGCAACGTCGTCAGCGGCGACCCCTGCCCCGACGGCAAAGGCTCACTGCTGATCAAACGCGGTATCGAAGTCGGCCACATTTTCCAGTTAGGCAAAAAATACAGCCAAGCCATGAACGCCACCGTGCTGGATGAAAACGGCAAAGCCGTCGTCATGACCATGGGCTGTTACGGCATTGGTGTTTCGCGCGTCACTGCCGCAGCCATCGAACAAAATCACGATGACAAAGGTATCATCTGGCCCGATGCCCTGGCCCCATTCCAGGTAGCCATCTGCCCGATGAACGCGCACAAATCGCAACGCGTGCGCGAAGCCTCAGAAAAAATCTACAACGACCTGAAAGCCATCGGCATCGATGCACTGCTGGACGATCGCGGCGAACGCCCCGGCGTGATGTTCGCCGACATGGAACTGATCGGCATTCCACACCGTTTGACGGTAGGTGAGCGTGGCCTGGATGCCGGCACGGTCGAATACAAACGCCGCCGCGATGGCGACGGTGCCGACCTGCCGCTGGACGACCTCATCAATGCGCTCAAAGCCAAAATGGCCTAAGCACATTTGCAGCAACAAAAAAGGGAAGCCTAGGCTTCCCTTTTTTTTGGGCTGATAAATTCGTCACGCCAACAATGGCAGCGCAACAAACAACACAACTGTAAACAGCAATAAGAAAAGGGCAAATCCTGCATTTCCACCGGCCATAAAAAACCTCCTGGCAACGCCAAATAACAAGTTGTTTTCACACAAAAGTTACCGAAGAAAACTTCGCTACCCGATTAGACAGCAAAGTCTCTTACCACCCTTGTTAGCGGCCAATTTGCGCAAGAAATTACCCGGTATTTAAGTATGAATCGTAGAGGCAGTTTTATTTGCACAACCATCACCGACCTAAGGAACATGCCGATTCTCTCATCGAATGATGAACTTATCCCCTATCGAGCACGCCGTTCAGAACTGAGCACATAGCTGACAACAAAAAGAATACCTAGCACAAGATCCACTAAAAATGGTGCCAAGGTCATTGCATCAATACGGTTTACGGCAAACAACCAGATTGCCGCGCCTGCTGACAAAAACTTTTCTGCCATGGCAGGAAGCATTAGCGGACGGTATCGCTTCACATCACTGGCGATAATTAAAAACGCGAACTGCCACGCCAACGCAACAGAGATGAATCCATAATATTGTTCGGGATGATTGGTCGCTGGTGGAAAATCGATACCGATCTTCTGCTCCAGAAAAAACATTGGCAGCAGCACAACGATCCCATAAATTCCCGACCAAAAGAAAACACGCTTGGCAAAAATCATCTGAACCTCTACAGAAAATGTCCCTGCATGATCATGGCAAACAATCAATCATCGCTCAATATAACAAACCGAATAGTCTGATCGTAACGAATGACCTCGCACCGTGAACCCCCACCATCCCGGCGCCCACAAAAAAAGGGAGCCTAAGCTCCCCCTTTTTTTTTCAACTTCAGCCGCAAATTACTTGGCTGAAATTGGCATGCCTTTCAGCTTGGCAAATGTTTGCAGAATTTCTGTCTGCACTTTGTCCAGCTTGACGATCACCGCTGCGCCTTCAACCACAACCGACTTTTCATCTTTGTAATGCTTGCCAATCAGCAGTTGGCCCAAATCGTCGGCCAGTGCTTTTTTGGCATCGTCACTGATGTCAGTTTTAATCGTCAAAACACCACCGGCGAGAACTGCATTTGCCGCATGTTCTTCCAGGATGCTCTGCATGGTTCTGGCCTTGCTTGCTGCTTTGGGAAGCTCCTTGGGCAACACTTCTTCCTGCAACTGGCCAGCTTCATCGACTCGGAATTTTTTAACCACCCAGGTCTGGCCGCCGTCTTTGGAAACGGCATGGTGAGGAACGGCATTTTGCACTTCCAGACCTTCTTCAATACCGAAATAGGCCGCGATGCGACGAGTCGTTCCACCGTGAGAAACGATGATGAAGGGCGTGCCGTTGGATTCCTTGATGCGCTGATCCAGACACTCTTCAACGTGTGCCTTGTGCGCAGCAGGCTTTTCTTCATTGGGTGGTGAGAAGCCGTCAATTTTTTTAACTTCTTTCTGCAGACGCTCGGTCAGCTTGCTATCCCAATCGCCCAGCAGACGCTCCAGCAGGCGCTGATCAATGGTGAAGTTCTCGCCATTGGCGCGGCCAGTGAAGAATTTTGCCGTGTCGACAGCGCGGGTACGGTCCGTGGTGAACACCTTGGTGTTGTCATTGACCAGACCTTTGGCCGCCAGCGCCTTGTAAACAACATTCGACGCTTTGGCCTGTTCCCGACCTTCAGGCACCAAATCAGGATCAGCCACACCACCAGAGATAACGCCCTTGGCGTTGTCCGTGGTTCTGCCATGGCGGATAAAAATTACATGTAGCTCTTTTGCACTCATTAAAAACCCCACAAAAATTACGGTTAAAATATTTAATTGCCGTAAATATACCACAGGCATGGGACGCGTTAGAGAGGGATGGTGAATTATTGACTGTTTTGCTGATAAACAGCCAATCTAGGGGGTTTAAAAAGAAAATTGGCCAAAATAAAAGCACTCCGCTCGTCGGAGAGCCGTCTGTTGTGCGAATCGGTCGCTTTCCTAACAGGAAGTAGAGCCTACATCACCCAACGACAGTACTAGTGATAGCTCTATACCACCAGATACCTAACCTTCTACCGGGGCCCTTAGTTCATGATCACCTTCGTTACAATATTGCATCCATGATTTTCTCAGAATTTGTGAAAATTTCTCTGCGAAAGCATCGCTGTCCGTTAGCATGGAGTCTGCGACTTTTTCTCGAAGCCCAGCCCGAATACCCGCCAACTCGATTTTGTTCTCTGCCAACTGAATAGCTTTTTGAATATACTCATCCTCGGTGGCTCCTATCCAGTTCGACAATCCGGAGCTATTCAGCAAACTGACGCCGACTCGCGAAACATGCCTATCCCCCTCCAGCACGACAACAGGCACTCCCATCCATAATGCTTCGCAAGTGGTAGTAGTTCCATTGTAAGGAATAGGATCCAAAGCGACATCCACCAGGCTATACATTGCCATATGCTCCTCATAAGATCCCGCATGGCCATACAGCGTTATTCGCTCCGAAGAGATGCCGTAACGCTGGAATCTTTCCAGCAGCCGCTGTTTCAAACCATGATCCGTCACGCCACGATATTTGATGACTAGCATAGAGCCAGGAGCAGCCTTTAATACTCTAGACCACAGGAAAATACACTTATCACTATATTTAGCGGGATTGTTAAATGATCCAAATGTTACAAAACCATTTTTTAGCGCGGGAAGATCACTAACTTCAGGACATTCACTCGCAGCTTGATAACAAAGAAAACCGCCTTCAACCCGCAACAAATGCTCACTACAAAATTTATCGCCATCTCCGACAACGTCCGCCCAGCCATCGCTAATTCTGTAGTCAATGGTTTCCATCCCAGTCGTATCAGGATACCCCAAGTATGTCATCTGTATCGGAGCAGGTTTATAGGCGCACGCCAAAAGATTGTTACTTGCGGAATGACCTGCCAAATCGATTAAGATGTCAACTTCGTCATCTTTTATTCTACGCGACAGGTCTTCAGGATCCATATCGCTAGTATCACACCAACCATCCGCCTCATGCTCTAGCATTTTTGTAATCCTATCAGGCTTGCGCAAGTTAGAATAACAAAACTGCTCAACCCTCCTTTCCTTCAACCCTCGAAACAACGGTAGGAAAAAATAAACGACTGAATGCTCGCGAAAATCACCAGATAAATATCCAATTCTCAGTCTCTTATTGGGATCGCGCTCATTAGCATGACCTACGCATGAACTCACTCTAGGTGCCTCGTGCTGTTTGGCCCATTTCAAATGCCTTGAAAAGGTATCCTCTCGACTGAGCTCTCCTGAATAGTGTTTGCTCATAAGAACGCATGAATGCTCGGCTGCCAGCGAAGAATTGAGTAAAAGCGCCGACTCCAATGCCTCGATGGCTTCCTCATATCGACCATCAGTAACACATGAGAAATAAATATGAATATAGGCCTGCCACATCTTTGGCTCTATTGCCAAAGCACGCCTCGCATATACTTCAGAGTCCTCATATTTTTCTTTGTATCGGTAGTAGAGTGCAATACTGTTTAAAACCAGAGCACAATTCGGATCGATCTCGACTGCGCGCTGCAATGCCTCCCACTGCAGCTTATCATCACCATTTTTCCTATATAGTTCGGCGAGATTATTCCATCCCAACACTCGCTTTGGATCTATGCTTACACTTTTTTTATAAGCATTAATGGCTTTTTCATACTTTTTCATTTCTTGCAATACAACGCCGAGGTTATACCAAACCTCCGCATCGGAAGAATCAACCCTTAATGATTTCTCCATATAATTGACAGCCTGCTCATTATTGGAGGTATGATGCATCAGCAAACCATAGTAATGCAGAAGCATGGCATTGGCGGGAAATTTACCCAATAAGTCCTTATATATTTCCCCGGCTTGAGAATAGCTCCCCCTCTCATGATGACTGACTGCCATAGAAAACCTTTTTTCAGCATCATATTTCGGCTTCATAGCTGACATTTCCTCATAGCAAGACAATTTATTGAAAACAATCATACACACATTTTATGACTTGGGAACCTCAACCATAAATGATTACCATTTCATTCCGTATTAAATGCAAACCTAGAAAATCGAAAATTCCATCCACGAAACTCCCCTTCCTGTTACAGAAGAAAATATAGACTATTCCGCTATCCTATGGATCACCACGGCCTCATGCGGCCTTGAAAGGAATATGTCAGAAGCTCGCGGAGGCGGCGTAATCTCTATTTTTGAGCAGCGTTAAAAATAGAGGGATTACCATCCCAGTTATCACAAGCACTGATAACCACCACTCACGCTATATGACTAAATATTAATCTAGAGGCAAAGAAAAAATGCGCAGCGTCTTAATGAAGGTAAGGAATTGGAGAAAATCGAGAAATTTGTTTGAGATAGGGAAAATTTATCCCAGTAGGCCAAATACTAGCTCACAACTAGGAACAACCCAAACATGACCAATCTGCCAGCAACTCATTTAGTGCACTACGTAGTGCACTACAGAACAGATGTTTTTCATTTGGCGAAAAAAAAGACCTAGCTTTTTGAGCTAAGTCTTTGTTTTGTATGGTGCCGGCACCCGGAATCGAACTGGGGACCTACTGATTACAAGTCAGTTGCTCTACCTACTGAGCTATACCGGCGAAAGTGGCGGTATTATAGTGACATCAACCGCCTCAGGCAATAGCCGATTGCTGACAAATTGATCATCTAACAGCCTGATTTTTCGTACTTTACGTCTTTGTAGTTTTTCAGCAGTAATTTCCAGTCGTCTTTATCCGGAGCAGTTTGGCTGTCGGACTCGATCTTTAACCAGATTTCCGGTGGGCGTTTGTAGCGCATGGTCAGCTCGGCCTCATAGCCACGGCTGCGGAATTCCTCCTGACGCTTTTGTGCCGCCAGTTTGTTGCGGTACACACCAAGCGAAATGGCACGCTGGGGTTCGTCGGTGAGCACCAGGAAAACGTCGGTGAAGCCTTTGGTTTTGAGTTCTTCCAGCTTCAGACGCGCCAGTGCCATGCTGCGCTCGGGCGGCAGGTAAATCCAGTAACCAAGAAACTCGCCTTTGTCTTTGCTGGCGATCACCGCATTGAGCTTCACTTCGGCCAGATCCTTGATCAGCCCGTCAGTGTCTTGCTGGCTGCGCAGTGGGCCGACGCGGAAGCAGACCGATTCGGGCACATCAACAGGGAATTGTTCCTGGGCAACCACCGGGGCACTGGGCTTGGCTGGCGCCGGTTTGGCCGGAGCATGTTTCGCCTCTGTCGCTGGTGCGTGTGCTGGTGGTGCTGCGTGTACTGGCGGCGCTGCGGCATGAACATTGGCCGCTGGAGCGACGGCAGGGGGATGCGCGGCGGGCGGCGCACTGTCATGCGCATTTGCCGTCGGTGCGGGAGCTGCTGGTGCCGGTGGAGCTTCTTTTTTGCTGACAAACTCCAGCGAATCCGGGTCACGCATCGCTTCTTCCAGTAGTTCGATGCGCCCTACATTGGGTTGTACGTCAGATTGCGCCGCGCGTGGAGCGTCGCCCAGCATGAACATCCCCGACAACAGCAGGTTGAGTCCTAACAATCCAATGCTTATGAATTTGAGTCTATTGAGCATGCGCGCCTATCACTTGTTTTGGCCGACGATGGCCAATCCTTCTAACACCAGTTGCGGCCGGTATTCCACCTCGCCCCAAGTCAGCAATTCCGCGATGGCCTGGGCGTCACCGCCAGTCAGTACGCATTGTACCGTTTGCTCGGCATCTGTCACCAAACCTTCGAGCATTTGTCGTATCGCTCCCACGATCGCGAAATGACAACCCGATTGCACCGCCTGGGTGGTATTTCGGGCAAACAACTGCAGTGGTTGAGTCTGTAAATCCAGGTTTATCTGCTGCGTCCCCTGCAACAGGCTGTGTTGCATCATCTGGACACCGGGCAAAATCATCCCGCCCTGATGCTGTCCATCCGCAGCGATGGCATCAATGGTGACAGCGGTTCCGCACGAAACCACGCACACTGGCCGCCCTTGGTGCGACTGCCAGGCGGCGATCATCGCCAGCCAGCGGTCGCTTCCCAGCCGTTCGGGCAATTGATAGCCATTGCGCAGTCCGCCGTGTTGCACTTGGCTGCTGGCCCAGAAACCGGGAATGCCTAGCTCATCCAGTCGCTGTTGGATGGACCGCCTGATGGCATCGCCCAGCATGCTGTTGATCAGCACTCGCTCGGGCGGGTGCTGCAACAGCGACTCCAGTCCATACGTTAGCGGTTGACCGTGATGCACAACGGCCTGCATATCCTGCAGCCGTCCGTCGCGAAGCCAAGCGCTCTTTAATCGGGTATTGCCTAAATCAATGAGTAGCGTGCTCATCAGTAACGCAGACTGACTTCGCCAGACACAAATCGTTGCACGCCCTGCTCCGTTCGCACTAACAGCGCTCCCGTTTCATCGATTCCCTGAGCATAGCCAGTCACAACGCGATCCGGCAGGTGCAGGCTGACTTCACGCCCGGAAACCAGGTCGTAGCGCCGCCACTCCACCAGAAACTTTGCCATGCCATGTTGTTGATATTCCTGTAAAACTTCTATCAATGCATTAAGCAACATCGCGGCCAGTTTGTTGCGCGACGGAGGCTGTCCCATCGTGATGGTGGCGAGATCAACCCAAGGCTGGTCAATTTGCTGATCTTGGCCTTCGGCCATTTTGACATTCAAGCCTACGCCAACCACCAGGCGACAGGGGCCACCGGCCTCACCGGCCATTTCCAGCAGGATGCCGCCCAGCTTTTTCTGTTGCCAGTGAATGTCGTTTGGCCATTTGATGCCGGCATCCATCAGTCCCAGCCGTCCCAGAGTACGCGCCACGGCCATGCCAACGACCAGACTCAAACCCTCGGCCTGATTAATGCCCCCATCCAGGGTCCAGCTGAGCGAAAGATAGATGTTGCGCCCCAACGGTGAAATCCACGGACGCCCCCGCCGGCCTCGGCCTTGGGTCTGGTGTTCGGCCAACGCCACTTGCAGCACTCCCGGCAAGGGGCGCTTGAGCAGGTAAGCGTTGGTAGAGTCGATTTCTTCCAGCAGGTGCCACTTGCCAATGGCCTGTTGCGCCTGAGGGGTGAGGTGTTCGGTGATACGCGTTTGATCGAGCAGTTCCAGCGGCTCGCTCAGGCGATAGCCCTTGCCCTGAACCGCGTGTACTTCCAGTCCGTAATTTTCGAGGTTTTTTAGGCGCTTCCAGACGGCGGCGCGGCCAATCCCCAGGGCCTGCCCCAATTCTTCGCCAGAAACAAAGCGGCCATCGGCCAATCGTCGGATGAGTTCAAATGCCAAGGTTCGGTATCTTAATTGTTGAGCAAGATGCTGGAAGCAAATCCAGTGTTAGGCTCAGTCAGCTCAATGTCTACGAGCTGCTGAGTGGGCACCGGCACAGCCAGGCGCTGCTGAACCGTCAGCCAACCGGGCGCGGAAACAGTTACCACTTTGACACCCCGAACCATGTAGCGTAACTTGGCCAAGCCATTTTCGTCGGTCGTCACTTGTTCATCCATGTAGCTAACACTGGCGCCGCTCACCGGTTTACCGTCGGCCATCACCCGCACGTCGACCTCATAGGCGGCCCAGCGCTGTTGCCCGGTCAGACCACAGGCCGACAGCAACAGTACAGACAACATCACAGCGATTACCCTATTGAGACTCATAGGCTCCTCCATCGTTATTCTTATTATGGCAAGCAGAATATTTAGCCAGGATTATCGCATGCTCCACCGCATTGAATATAGACAATTCTTAAATTCCCTCACTTAAGCGATTGAATTGTTCTAGATAATTTTTAGCAAATGTCTGAAGATTTCATTTTGTGTGGCCGTTACCCGACACAGGACCATAACTCAATTTGCGTGGCCAATGGTTTATTACGTGCCTAAAAGCAGTGCTATCGAGAGGAACGGACGGTGAAAATAAACACCAACCTGTTCGCGCTCAATAGCATGCGCGTCGCCAACAACAACCAGGGCAGTCTGGCGACTGCTCTGCAGCGGCTGTCTAGTGGTGCGCGTATTAACTCTGCAAAAGACGACGCAGCAGGCTTGGCCATCAGCGAACGCATGACCACCCAAACCCGAGGTCTAACCCAGGGCATCCGTAACGTCAATGACGGTATTTCGATGCTGCAGACCTCCGAAGGTGCGCTCACTGAAGTATCCAACATGCTGCAACGCATGCGCGAGCTGGCCGTGCAGGGCGCGAACTTGGGCGTGCTGTCGATGACCGACCGCAAAGCCTTGCAGGAAGAAGTCAAACAATTGAAGGCTGAAGTTGATCGTATCGCCAAAACCACCGAGTTCAATGGCGTAAAACTGCTGGGTGGCAAAGCCCAGCTCAATGCCATGGACGAGGGTTCACCCGAGGTCAGAGTAGTCAATGCCCTGGCCAATGTCTGGCTGGAACAGTCCGCCCAGCGTATTGAAACCTATTTTGGCCTTACCGCCAGTAACCGCGACTTTACCGTAGACCTGACCACCTTCACCGACGGTGCTGGTGGTACCCTGGCCCGCGTCACTGCGGGAGTTGCTGCAGGGGTTGGTAACGTCACCAATCTGACCCTGCAAGTGGACATGGCCGACTTCCAGAATCCGACCCTGCCCAACGGCGGCACTGCTCCGTTCTACAACGATCGCATCATCGCCCATGAAATGGTACATGCGCTGATGTTTGACCAAACAGACACCACCTTGATACCAACGTGGTTCATGGAGGGGGCTGCTGAACTTATCCATGGTGCCGATGAACGCGTACTGGGTGATGCTGCTGCGGCTGCCATAGGCTCGAACTACGCCGCCAACCTGGCCACAACCGTGGACCTGACTGCAGGTTGGGGAGGCGGCAGTGTTGACTATTCCGTAGGCTACTTGGCCGCGCGCTATATTCATGCCACGTCCGCCGGCGGCATTGCTGCTGTTATGGGGCAGTTAAACGGCGGCGCGGATCTACTAACGGCCCTCAACAGCACCGGCGGTGGCTATGCTGACTATACGGCATTCCAAACTGCCTTCCGCGCTGGCGTTGGCGGTATCGTCACCGACGCGGCCCTGACCAACACAGATACCGGAGCGATCGGCGGATTCGATGCCGATGGCGGTGCCATCCTCACCGCAGAGACGGTCATTCCCGACGGTGAAATTGGCGGTCCAAATCCAACCAATTTCAACGTTATTTGGCCGTTTGAGATATTTGAAAACAAAGGTCCCACCGAATTTTTTGCCATGCAGGTTGGCGCCAACAGTGGCCAGGTCATTCGCATTGGCAACGCCTCTGCCGGCGTAAAATCATTAGGCTTGACCGATCTTGATATCGCACTGGACGCCAATTCGGCCATTGTCTCACTGGACAAAGCACTGGGATTCATCAACGAACAACGTGCGACCTTGGGTGCCCAGCAGAACCGCCTGGAAGCGGCCACCCGCGTCAACGAGGTCAACGTCGAATCTCTGTCCGCTGCGCGTTCACGCATCAAGGATGCCGACTTCGCCGTCGAAACTTCAGAAATGACCCGCTCCATGATCATCAGCCAGGCCAGCACAGCAATGCTCAGCCAGGCGCAAGCCTCACCTCAGTTAGCACTGCAATTGCTCAACGGTCTCTAAGCACCGTTTAACCACGCCTGGCGATTGGCCAGCACGGTTTCTGCCACATCTTTTTTCAACTCC
>JAOUHV010000035.1 GCA_029884425.1 Gammaproteobacteria bacterium | reverse complement strand
CGTGATCCGGTCGCTGAATTTTCCCGTGCCGCTGACGTGGTGCTGACTCGGCGGGTGCACAATGCGCCGCGTGATGAAACGCGCTGGCTGCCCGGCTGGCGTAAACGATTGCAAACTTACACACAATTTACCGCGCAACGTTTATAGTCGCGCCAGCACCTTGGCAACCGATTCGGCATTCACCGGCTTGAGGATAAATCCGGCCGCACCCTGTTGCCGCAATGCAACCAGCTCTTCCTTGGTCGCATTAGCCTTGGTGATGATCACATTAAAATCGGGGAATCGTCCCACCAAACCGGCGAGAACTTCCTCAATTTTCATCCCTGGCCAATCCGCATCCAGATAAATTACACCTTTTTTGTGCTTTCTCACCAATTCCATCGCGTCGCGCAAATTATCAACTCGACCAAGCAGCGGATGTCGGGATTTGCGCAACAGTGCACTCACCGTTTCTATGTCTGCCTCGTCCCGTAGAAACACAACAGACTGAAAGCGGGCCGGGTCTTTGGCTTTGCCCGTAGCCATATCAAACGACTGAATTGGCACACAATCCCCCTGCGAATATTTCTGGGTGCTCAGCAACGTATCGACCAAAAAAACCGCAACTGCAGTTTTATCTCCATGGGGATTTTGTCACTTTGGCGGTGTTGGTGTATCTTAGCGACTCACTGAACACGCACAGGATAGCGATAATGGACGAGGCGTTTCGCACTAATCTACATTTTTTCATGATAGGACTCGGCGTCGTCTGTATCGCCGCCGTCGTTGCGATCATTGCCTTTTACTTGCGCCTCAAGGCCAATGTTAAAAAGCAAAAACAGCAGTAAAACTGCGGTGCCGCGTTAACTAAGCTCCATGCCCGGCACGGTGGATTCATAGCCGGCCGCATGCACCACGGGATAGTCTTCGGCTTCCCAATTGACGATTCCGCCCGCCAAATTGACCGCCCGGCTAAACCCCATTTGCAGCAGCACGTCGGTTGCCATGGAACTACGACCACCGGTTTGACAATACACCACTACCACACGTTGCCGAGCCTCACACAGGTCCTTATGTCGCTTGGGACAACGCCTGTCTGCCGCCCCTTCCAGGGTACCGCGAGGAATATTGATGCTATTGGGGATATGGCTATGGGCGTATTCGCTTTCTTCGCGCACATCAATCAGTAAAAAATCTTCGTTTGCATCAACCAATTCCATCAACTCGTCGGGCGTGATGTTATTTACACGCTTGCGCGCTTCCGTCAAAAAGTCCTGTAGGGTTTTCTCCATGAGTCCTCACACCTGTAAATAAAAGGTCACCGGTCCATCATTGGTCAACGATACCTGCATATCGGCACCAAACTCCCCTGTCTCGACCACAGAATGGGATTTTTTCGCCTGATCCACCAGATAGTTAAACAGCATCTGCGCCTCCTGTGGCGCGGCAGCGGTGGAGAACCCTGGGCGATTGCCCTTACGGGTGTCCGCCGCCAGGGTAAACTGCGACACCAGCAGCAGCCCGCCTGCCACATCCGCTACGCTCAGATTCATCTTATCATCAGCGTCGGCAAATACTCGATACGCCAATATCCGCTGCAACAATCGATCAGCCTTGGCCTGATCATCGCCTTTTTCGACACCGATCAGCGCCAGCAATCCCTGCGAAATCTCACCAATTACACGACCTTGCACTTCAACACGCGCACCAGAGACCCGCTGTATTAATGCGATCACCCATTCCTCCACATAAATCAACGATGATGGATCATTCACCTTGCATCGATATTAAATGTCCAAAAAAGATTAAATTTTGCTCAAGCATTGTCTAACAATTTCCGCAATTATTCGCGTGTAAATGTGAGGACTCGCGGTTGAACGAAAAAATAAAGATCCTGCTGGTCGACGATGATCCGGACATCACCAACGTCCTGTCGCTGGTGCTGCACGACATTGGCTATGAGCCCATATCCGCCAGCAATGGTGAGCTCGCCTGGCAATTGCTGCAAAGCGATCACGGCATTCAGGCCATTGTCTCCGACGTGCAAATGCCCGTGCTCAACGGCTATATGCTATGCCAACGCGTGCGTGACGATGCCCAACTGCAACATCTTCCATTCGTGTTTTTATCCGCACTGACCTCACTGGAAGAACGGCTAAAAGGCTTTGGTGTTGGCGGTGATGACTACATCGACAAGCCCATCAGCATGGCCGTTGCAGTTGTCAAAATTCAGCACATCATCGATACCAAACTACAAAAAAACAATTTAAGCCAGCAGCTCAAGGATTCAACGCAGGTCGCCTTCCAGGCCATGACCTATACCAGCCATCTGGGCAACATCTTGCAGTTTTTGCAATCGGCATTGCAAGCTGCCGATTATCAACAACTGGCCGAAAATGCATTCAACGTCACCACGTCGCTGGGACTAAAATGCAATCTGCAGTTTCACACGCCCAACGGCATTCTCGATTTTGGCAGCAGCGGTCCGGTTTCACCTCTGGAATCCAATGTGGTTGAACTCAGTCGCAGCAAAAGTCGATTTTTTGATTTTGACCGACGAACCATCATCAACCATGATGCGTTTTCACTGCTGGTAAAAAACATGCCCACCGACCAGCCAGATCAATACGGCCTGCTCAAGGATCTGCTGGCCAATTTGTGCCACGCGATTGATGCTGCCGCCAAGCTGCTTAACTCGCACAGCAAACTGCAGAGCAAGGATCAGCTAATCAATGCCGTCAATAATGCGATCAACGAGGTCAATCGCACCTTCGGTGCGGTGCAAAATGACAGCAGTCGCGCCATCAGCCACATGTCAGCGGAACTGGAAGAAGCCATGCTGACCCAGCTTGGCCTGAGCGAATCCCAGGAAGACACCATCCGCAGCATCGTCAACGAAATGCAGCAACACACCACGAAAAACTTTGACCTGATTTCAAAGCTGCAAGACAAACTGGAAAATATCCGCAGCTCGATGCAAAACGCCACGCAATAAAAAAGGCCGGTATAAACCGGCCTTTTTTAGCGTTATCCGCCGCTTATTTCTCGGAACGAGACAGGCGCTTACGATCAGATTCGGTCAGCACTTTCTTGCGCAGACGAATGTGATTTGGTGTTACTTCCACCAGCTCGTCGTCATCGATAAATTCCAACGCCTGTTCCAGTGTGTGTCTGATTGGTGGCGTCAATACTTGCGCCTCGTCAGAACCGGAAGCACGCACGTTGGTCAACTGCTTGCCTTTGAGCACGTTAACAACCAGGTCGTTGTCGCGAGAATGAATACCCGCCAACATGCCTTCGTAAACTTCGTCACCGTGACCCAGGAACAGACGACCACGATCCTGCAGGTTATACAGCGCATTGGTCAGCGCCTTACCAGCCGCATTACAGATCAACACGCCGTTCTTGCGCTGACCGTAATCACCGCCCTTGGAAGGACCGTAGTGATCGAACACGCTGAACATCAAACCAGAACCCTGGGTTGAGGTCAAAAACTCGGTACGGAAACCGATCAGACCACGGGCAGGAATGATGAAGTCGATACGTACCCGGCCTTGACCGTCGCTCTGCATGTTCTGCATCAGGCCGCCACGTGCGCCCAGTTTTTCCATCACGGTGCCCTGGTGTGGCTCTTCCACGTCCACGGTCAACTGCTCGAATGGCTCGTGCTTAACGCCGTCAACCATACGGGTAATTACTTCAGGACGGGATACGCCCAGCTCGAAACCTTCGCGACGCATGTTCTCGATCAGTACCGACAAGTGCAGTTCACCACGACCTGACACGCGGAATTTGTCCGGGTCAGCGGTGTCTTCCACACGCAGCGCCACGTTGTGCACCAGTTCCTGCTGCAAACGCTCACGAACCTGACGTGAAGTCACGTATTTGCCGTCCTTGCCAGCAAACGGAGAATTGTTTACCTGGAAAGTCATGCTTACGGTTGGCTCATCCACTGACAGTGGTGCCAATGCTTCAACCGCCGCAGGGTCACACAAGGTGTCAGAAATGTTCAGTTCTTCCAGACCGGTAAAACAGATAATGTCGCCAGCCTGAGCCATATCGACTTCGATACGCTCCAGACCCAAGAAGCCCATGATCTGCAGAATCCGGCCATTACGGCGCTTGCCTTCCTTGTCGACCACCACCACCTGGCTGTTGGTCTTGATCCGGCCACGGTTGATACGGCCGATACCGATAACACCCACGTAGCTGTTGTAGTCCAACTGGGAAACCTGCAGCTGGAACGGATCTTCCACTTCCACCTGCGGGGCATGAACCTTGTCGATGATGGTCTGGTACAGGTGATCCAACGTTCCGCTGCGAACCGTCGCATCCGGGCCAGCGAAACCGCCCAAGCCAGAGGCATACACCACTGGGAAATCCAGCTGCTCGTCAGTCGCGCCCAGGCGGACGAACAAGTCAAACGTCTGATCCAGAACCCAGTCAGGACGGGCACTTGGACGGTCAATCTTGTTGATAACAACAATAGGGTGCAGGCCGCGACGCAGCGCTTTTTCTGTTACGAAACGGGTCTGGGGCATGGGGCCGTCAACGGCGTCCACCAGCAGCAGTACCGAGTCCACCATGGACAGTACGCGCTCCACCTCACCACCGAAGTCGGCGTGTCCAGGGGTGTCGACGATGTTGATACGGTAGTCATTCCAACGAATGGCCGTCGGCTTGGCCAGAATGGTAATGCCGCGCTCACGTTCCTGATCATTGGAGTCCATGGCGCGCTCAGCCAATTGTGTACGCGCGTCCAGGGTATTGGACTGTTTCAGCATCTGGTCAACCAGAGTGGTTTTGCCGTGGTCAACGTGGGCAATGATCGCAATGTTGCGTAGTTTTTCAATGGGTAACATGAATGCAATACCAGCAAGGTTTGGGGAGCGCGCATTGTACAGATTTGCGCCAGACGGAGGAAGCGGCTTGCGACAAATTTGCCGCCAGATAGCGAAAACGCCCGTTTAACGGGCGTTTTTTTAGACATATTCCAGCAAATTACTCGTTTTGTTCATCTTCGCCGGACGATTCCACCGCCTCAGCAAAGCCACACTCCTTCTGTGGACAAACCTTTTCGGTGCCTTTGCGCTTGGTGGTTTTGATGGTCAACATCGGCCAGTTACAGCTTGGGCAGGGCTGGTTGATGGGCTCGTTCCAGACCGCATAATCGCAATCGGGATAGCGCGAACAGGAATAGAACATCTTGCCGCGACGGGATTTGCGCTGCAGCATTTCGCCCTGCTTGCACTGCGGACACTGCACGCCGGTTTCCTTGGGCTTTTCCAGCGGCTCGATGTACTTGCAATCCGGATAACCGGAGCAACCAATGAACTTGCCATAGCGACCCTGACGAATAATCAGATTGGACGAACATTCGGGACAAACGCGGCCTTCGACTACTTCCGGCTCGGCCGGCTCGTTGTCGTCACCCAGATTGCGGGTGTAATCGCAATCAGGATAAGCGGTACAACCCACAAAACGGCCACGGCGCCCCAAGCGAATGGACAGCGGCTGACCACACTGCGGGCAGGCTTCGTCCAGCGCTTCCTGAGTTACATCCTTGCGGTCGACAGTTTCCGCCTTGTGATCCACCAGTTCTTTGAACGGGTCCCAGAATTCGTGCATCAACGGCACCCATTCTTTTTCACCACGGGACACCGCATCCAATTCGTCTTCCAGATTGGCGGTAAAGTCGTAATCAACGTACTTGGCAAAATGCTCGGTAAGGAACTTGTTCACCACCCGCCCCACATCGGTGGGGGTGAAGCGGCGCTTGTCCAGTTCGACGTATTCGCGTGCCTGCAACGTCGAGATGATGGACGCATAAGTCGACGGACGACCAATGCCGTGTTCTTCCAGCGATTTAACCAAACTGGCTTCGGAGTAACGCGGCGGCGGCTCGGTGAAATGCTGCTCGGGACGTATCCCCTGCAGATTGACCTTATCGCCTTCCTCAAGCGGCGGCAGAATCCGGCCTTCGTCGTCGTTTTGCTTGGCGTCGTCCTGGCCTTCCTCGTACACCGACAGGAAACCAGGGTCGGCAATGGTGGAACCGTTGGCGCGGAACACCGCGTCCTTGGTTTCCAGATCAACGCCGACGGTATTGACCTTGGCATGCACCATTTGACAGGCAATAGTACGTTTCCAGATCAGATCGTACAGTTTGTACTGGTCTGCGCTGAGATGCTCCTTGATGGCCTCAGGCGAGATGGTCACCGAGGTGGGGCGAATCGCCTCGTGCGCTTCTTGGGCATTTTTAGATTTGGTTTTGTAGGCGCGGACTTCGTCCGGCAACATGTTTTTGCCGTAGCGTTCGGCAATGAACGCTCGAATTTCTTCCACGGCTTCCTGCGCCAGGTTAACCGAGTCGGTACGCATATAGGTGATCAAACCCATTTCGCCTTCACCGATGTCGACACCTTCATACAACTGCTGCGCGGTACGCATGGTGCGCTGGGCGCTGAAATTGAGCTTGCGCGCTGCTTCCTGCTGCAAGGTGGACGTGATAAACGGCGGCGACGGATTGCGCTTGCGTTGTTTCTTTTCTACCTTGGTCACCAACAGGCTGCCGGCAGCGTGTTTGAGCAGCACAGTTTCGATATCTTTGGCTTGCGACTCGTTGGTGACGCTGAACTGTTGCAGTTTTTCGCCTTTGTACTGCTGCAGCTTGGCAGGAAACGCCACGCCCTCGGCCAGCAGATCGGCCTCTATGCTCCAGTATTCCTGGGCAGTGAAAGCCTCGATTTCCAGTTCGCGCTCGACGATCATCCGCAGCGCAGGGCTCTGCACCCGGCCAGCGGACAGACCACGGCGGATTTTTTTCCACAACAACGGCGACAGGTTAAAGCCCACCAGGTAATCCAGCGCACGACGCGCCTGTTGGGCATTGATCAGGTGCAGGGACAGTTCACGCGGATTTTCCATGGCCTCTTTGATGGCCCGCTTGGTGATCTCGTGGAAAACCACCCGGTGAACTTCTTTATCTTTCAGCGCTTTTTTGTTGTTCAGCAATTCGTACAAATGCCACGAAATGGCTTCCCCTTCGCGGTCAGGGTCAGTCGCCAGATAAAGCACATCGGCTTTTTTCATCGCTTTGGAAATTGCATCGACGTGTTTTTGGTTCTTGTCGATGACCTGATATTTCATCTCAAAATTGTGACTGACATCCACCGCGCCCTCCTTGGGCAGCAGGTCACGCACGTGACCATAGGACGCCAGTACCTCATAGCCTTTGCCGAGGTATTTCTTGATGGTTTTCGCCTTCGCTGGCGATTCTACAATGACGAGAGCATTTCCCATGACGATGAAACGGCGCCTTCCTTCCAAGGATTTGTCGCAAAAGGATGAGTAATCTACAGATAAACATCGCAGCTGAAAAGTTCAACTGCAATGTTGGACATCAAAGTCTAGTGGCGATACCCGACGTTTTCATCAAAAACGACGTCTTCCATCCAGGCCAATGCCGCTTCGTGTCCGGGCTGGTTGAACAGCACCAGCAAGACGACCCATTTGCATTGCTCCAGATCAATTTCACCATCGAGCGCCATAATGCGGTCGATAACTTTTTCGCGGGTCTGTAACTCCAGCACCCCGATTTGTTCCAGGAACATCAGAAAACCGCGACTTTCGACATCGATTTTTTGACACTCGCGCTGGGTAAAAACCCGCATCGCAGACGGTGTCTGCGCACGAATGGCTGCCTGTTTGTCATTCAGGGCGATCAGCCCCTCCAACCAGGTCAGCGCTTTGTCGACTTCGCCCAATTCAAATCCGGCTTCCTGCAATTCCACTTTGAGGTCGTCGCGGTCAGGCTGGATGAAAAAGTCATCTTCTACATAGTTTTCAAACAGATACATCAGAACTTCTAGCATGTTCTCTTTCATGGCGACCGCCTTTACACTTTTGCTCGGGAATAGCGTCCTCCACTGGACGCGTGCACCAAACCCTGCAATTCAAGTACCAACAGCATGGAACAAACCGCATCAGCCGTCAATCCACAGCGTTCGACCAACTGGTCAACGGGCTGCGGATCATACCCTAAACTCGACAGCAAATGTTGATATTCCGGGTCCAGCGCCGGTAGTGCCGCCTCCGGCATTGGCGCTGCCGGTTGCGCCTCGGTGCGCAGATAACCCTGCCATTCCTCAAAAATGTCCTCGGCGGTCTCGACCAGTTTTGCCCCCTGACGAATCAGTTGGTGGCAACCCCTTGCCAGCGGGTTGTGTATTGACCCCGGTACGGCAAACACCTCGCGCCCCTGTTCGCCCGCCAGCTTGGCGGTAATCAATGAGCCACTGCCACGGGCCGCTTCAACCACCAGCACCCCCAGGCTCAAACCACTGATCAGGGCATTGCGGCGCGGAAAATTTTCCCGCAGCACCGGCGTGCCCGGCACAAACTCGCTCACCAATAAGCCGCCATCGTTGACAATCTGGTGTGCCAGGGCGCGATTGGCCGCCGGGTACACCCGATCCAGGCCCGTGCCCATCACCGCGATAGTCGCACCACCGGCAGCCAATGCACCACGATGCGCCGCAGCATCAATGCCCTGCGCCAAACCGCTGGTAATCACCAAACCCTGCGCAGCCAAAAATTTGGCAAATGCGAACGCATTGTCCGCACCATCGGCGGTCGGATTGCGGCTGCCAACCACCGCCAACTGCGGTCGGTGCAGCAAACTGGCATCGCCCTGCCAGAAAATCAGCGGCGGGCGCACCGTCAAGTCGCTCAGGCTGGCAGGATATTCCGGATCGGCACAACTGATAATTCCCCGCCCGTCACCCTGGGCCCAGGCCAAATCCTGCTCAACCCCAGCCCAGTCCGGGCTGATCAGATAGGCACGTAATTTGTCCGGTAAATCCTGACGCAATCCCACATCCTCAAACCACTGCGCCGGCGATTCCACCTGTTGCAGCATGCGGGCGAACGTCACCGCCCCCACCCCTGGCGCCCGATAAAGGGCCAGAAAATACTCTATTGCCTGTCGCATCAACTATGTACCGCCCCGGTTTAAAAAGACTGCCAATCATCCATTGATCTGCGTCCTTGAAGTACCACATTCCATCCTGGCGGGCAATCCAACTACTCACAGGCGGTCTTGCCCGATATAATAGACGGCATCCTCTCCATAGATTTAGTTGTTGAACATGGCCCTGTTACCCATACTGCATTACCCGGATGAGCGCTTACGCCTCAAAGCCAAACCCATTGCCACGGTTGACGAGCCATTGCGCGCGTTGATTGATGACATGTTTGAAACCATGTACGCCGCTCCCGGCATTGGCCTGGCGGCACCTCAGGTCGACCGCAGTGTCCGCCTGATGGTGATTGACGTGTCTGACGAAAAAAACCAGCCGCTGGTCTTCATTAATCCAGAAATTCTGCGCACCGAAGGTCGCGCCAAGGGTGAGGAAGGCTGCCTGTCCGTGCCCTCCACCTACGAAAAGGTCGAGCGCGCCGAGCGTGTGGTCGTCCGCGCCCTGGATCGTGACGGCAAGGCATTTGAGCTGGACGCCGATGGCCTGCTGGCCGTGTGCATCCAGCACGAAATAGATCACCTGGACGGCAAACTGTTTGTCGATTATCTCTCCAGCCTAAAGCGCATTCGCATCCAGAAAAAAATGGAAAAAGCGATTCGCCACAACATGTAGGCCCCCATGACCCAAGCACTGAAAATCATTTATGCCGGCACGCCGGAATTTGCCGCCGAGGCACTGCAGGCACTGATTGCCGCCGGCCACCAAATCATCTGCGTCTACACCCAGCCTGACCGCCCCGCCGGTCGCGGTCGCAAGCTCACCCCCAGCGCCGTCAAACAGGCAGCGCTGAATGCCGGCATCGAAGTCCGCCAGCCACTGAGCCTGAAGAAAAAAGAAGACATCGACGCCCTGGCAGCGCTGAATGCCGACCTGATGATCGTCGCCGCCTATGGCCTGATTCTGCCCAAGGCCGTGCTCGATGCGCCGCGCCTGGGCTGCATCAACATTCACGCCTCGCTGCTGCCTGCCTGGCGTGGTGCGGCACCGATTCAGCGCGCCATCATCAACGGCGATGCGCAAACCGGCATCACTATTATGCAAATGGATGTGGGCCTGGATACCGGTGACATGCTGCTGATCAAACCCTGCGACATCACGGCCAGCGACACCGCCAGCACCCTGCACGACAAACTCGCCCAGCTTGGTGCCCAAGCCGTTTGCGAAGCCGTGCCGCTGATTGCCCAGGGCAAGCTGACGGCGGAAAAACAAGACAACAGCTTGGCCACTTACGCCCACAAGCTGCAAAAAGAAGAAGCCAACATCGACTGGAACAAGTCCGCCGTACAGCTTGATCGCGAAATTCGCGCTTTCAATCCCTGGCCGATTTCACAAACCACGCTGGACGGTGAAGTGTTGCGCATCTGGCAGGCCCAAACCATCAACGAAACCAGCAAAGCCAGCCCCGGCAGTGTCATTCGCAGCGACAAAAAAGGCATTGACGTTGCCACTGGCGACGGCGTATTGCGCCTGCTGCAAGTTCAACTTCCCGGCGGCAAACCACAACCCATTCATGCCTTCGTTAACGCCCACAACGTCAGCGGTAAACAATTCGGACTGCCCGCATGAGCGGCCCCACCGATGCTCGTCATCAGGCGGTACTGACGCTGGTTGAAATTCTTGGCGACAAAAAATCCCTCAACTACGCCCTGCCACGCCACTTGAATAAATTGCCAGCGCAACAACGGGCGCTGGGCAAGGAAATTGTGTTCGGCGTATTGCGTTGGCTGCCCAAACTGCAATTCCAATTAACAAAACTGCTGCAAAAACCACTCAAGCCCAAAGACACCGACATCCACTGCATTCTGCTGAGCGGCATTTACCAGTTGGGCTACATGAGCGTTGGCGATCACGCCGCCGTTAACGAAAGCGTAGAACTGACGCGCAAGCTCGACAAAGTCTGGGCCAGCAAACTGGTCAACGGCGTGTTGCGAAATTTTCAACGTCAACGCGAACAACTGGAACAACAGGCACAGCAACAACCCAGCGCACATTGGGCACATCCGGCGTGGTTTATCGAGCAGATCAAAGCCGCCTGGCCCGAGCACTGGCAAGCCATTCTTGACGCCAACAATCAGCACGCGCCCTTGTGGCTACGCGTCAATCAGCAACACCAAAGCCGCGAACAGTACCTGCAGCAATTGCAACAACAGGGACACGTTGCGCACGTCGCGCCCTTCAACCAGGTAGGCTTGCGACTAGAACACGCGGTAGATGTCTCGCAACTGCCCGGCTTTGAAAATGGCGACGTATCGGTGCAAGATGCCGCTGCACAATTGGCTGCTGACCTGCTGCAAGCACAGGCCGGCGATCGCGTGCTGGACGCCTGCGCCGCCCCCGGTGGCAAGACCGCGCACATTGTCGAAACCCAGCCGCAGCTGGCCGAACTGGTTGCCATCGACAACAAACCAAACCGCGTTGCACTGGTCGCCGACACACTCAAACGCCTGAACGCCAGCGCAACACTCATCACCGCTGACGCCAGCCAGCCGGATCAATGGTGGAACAAGCAACCGTTCCAGCGCATTTTGCTCGACGTGCCGTGTTCTGCCACCGGAGTGATTCGCCGTAACCCGGACATTAAATTTTTCCGCCAAGCCGCAGACATTGACTCCGTCGTTCAGGAACAGCAGCGTATCCTGAACAACATCTGGCCACTACTGGCACAAGGCGGCCAACTTGTTTATGCTACCTGTTCTATTTTGCCGCGCGAAAATTCGCAGCAAATTGCCCAATTTCTTCAGCAACACCCCGATGCGCGTGAAATCGAAATCGACGCCGCCTGGGGCCAGCGCTGTGAACATGGGCGCCAAATCCTGCCTGGCATGAACGAGATGGATGGTTTCTACTATGCGGTATTGCGCAAACAGTAATCACAAGCCCACCACGGTGCGGCAGTGGTATTTGTTTTTTTGTTTGCTGCTGTTTATACCCTCGGTCTTTGCCGATGGCATTTTCATTCGCAAAGCCGACAGCACCCTGGTTGCCGGCATATATCGCCTGGACGCCCAGATCGATTATCGTCTGCCCAGTGAACTGCAAGAAGCATTGCGCAACGGCGTGACTTTGACATTAATGGTCGAAGTGGAAGTGCTTAGTCCACGAAACTACTGGTTCGACGAATCAGTAACATCACTGACACAGCACTATCAGCTCAGTTTCCACGCGCTTTCGCAAAAATATCAGCTAATCAAATCTAGCGGTCAGCCCAGCATTCATGACAACCTGCAAAGCGCCCTGCAAGCACTTGGAAAGCTCAACGACATACCGATGTTCGAAAGTGATTTATTACAGGCGCATGAGAATTATTTCGGTCGCATCCAGGCCAAACTAGACGTTGCAAAATTACCCATGCCGCTGCTGTTGCTTAGCTACGTTGTGCCCGCCTGGCAACTTCACAGTGAATGGTATACATGGCCGATTCAAGATTAATTCGCCACCGGATTACGCTTTTTTTTCTTACGCTGTTCGTCAGCGCATTGCTGCTTTCCATTTTCCTGCTGCATCGCGCTGCGGAAGATGCTGAATTCTTTGCCAACTGGTATTCATGGCTGTTTACCTTCAACGGCATCTGCCTTGTCGCCCTGATTGGCCTGATCGGCAACAGTTTCTTCCAGCTTTTACGCCAAATACGCAATCAGGAAGTCGGTGCCAGACTAACCACCAAACTGGCCGCCACACTTATTGTGCTCGCCGTTTTGCCTGCCGGCTTCATGTATGTTTTTTCGCTGAGCTTTTTGCAAAAAGGTGTAGATTCCTGGTTCGACAACAAAGTTGAAACCACCTTAAATGAGGCCATGAGCCTCAGTCGCAACGCCCTGGATGAACGCGTTAACCATGTACGCTCCCGCATCAGCGACCTGTCAACATCCATGCAGCGCAACACTCAAAGCAGCATTCGCGATAACTTTCTGCAGCACTTGGATCAAACCAATCACGGCTTTGAGCAACTACAATTGTTCACTCACGATGGCAATGCGGTTTTCTTCAGCGACAAAGATCAGCCCAGCAATCTGGACCAAGCCATTCGCGATTCCATTTCTGCGAAAAAACCTTTCATCGTGCTTGAACCCGGCGAAAACAATCGCATCATCATTCGCGCCGCCAGCCAGCTGATTGATCGCAACAGTGGCGCGACTTTTTACATCTACGGCATATATCCGATCACCGACGACATGGGCGTATTGGCGCAACGGGTCTACGATGCATTCAGCCACTACCGCGGCCTGATCTATATTCGTGAACCGTTAAAAAACAGTTTTGTTCTGACCTTATCGCTGGCGTTGCTGCAAGCCCTGCTCACGGCCATTTGGGCCGCTTTTTACTTCGCGCAAAAGCTGGTAGAGCCGATTCGCATTCTCGCCCAAGGGACGCGCGCCGTTGCAGTGGGAAATTATCAACAGCAACTGCCGGAAATCAGCCATGACGAACTGGGGCTGCTGGTAAAGTCGTTTAACGACATGACCCGTCGCATTGATCTGTCGCAACGCGAGGCACTTACCAGCCAGATTCGCGCTGAAACCCAGCGACTGTATCTTGAAACCGTGCTGCAAAATCTTTCCTCCGGCGTTATCACCCTGGATGCACAAGGAAATTTGCACACATGCAACACCGCTGCGAGCCAAATTCTCAAGTGTGACCTGGAATCACAACTCGGCCAACCTGCCAGCAACATTGCCCGACAAAATACGCCGTTAGCACAACTGCTACAGCGACTAGGCCATTATCTCAATCAACAGGAAATAACCTGGTCAGAAGAAATCAATCTTATCCTTGATGAACAAATGCACAACCTGATTTGCCGTGGCACGCGCCTGCCCAGCAACGAACAATTGCCCGGCGGTTACGTACTGGTATTTGATGACGTCACCCAACTGATCAAAGCCCAAAAAGAAAGCGCCTGGAGTGATGTTGCCAGACGCCTGGCGCATGAAATAAAAAATCCGCTAACCCCCATTCAGCTATCCGCAGAACGTTTGCTGCATAAATACCAGAACAAACTGGAAGGTGAGGATGCGGATGTGCTGCAAAAAGCCACCAGCACCATCATCAACCAGGTGGAATCGATGAAAAACATGGTGCGGGCTTTTTCGGATTATGCCAAACCACCCAAAGCCGAAATGCAAAAGCTGAGTTTAAATCAGCTTATTCTCGACATTGCCGAACTGTATCAAAACCATGACAATTCAACCCTGCGTTTATCGCTAGGCAAACAACCTATGTGGATGCTGGGCGATGCCGATCGCCTGCGTCAGTTACTACACAATCTGATTAAAAATGCGATTGAGGCCAACGGCAAAAGTGGCGGGGAACTGGTTTATATCAGTACCCGACTGGACACCGATGAAGCACCCCACATTGAACTCGCCATCGAAGATCAAGGCCCAGGTATTGATGTCGATATGCTCAATATCATGTTCGAGCCCTATGTCACCAGCAAAACCAAAGGCACGGGCTTGGGTTTGGCCGTTGCCCAAAAAATAGTCGAAGAACACTCAGGCACTATCAGCGCCAAAAATCTACGCAAGCAGGGCGCTGCTTTTGTTATACACTTTCCAATATCACCGACCATAGAGACGGGCACCACGACGTGATTAACCACACCACCATTCTTGTCGTCGATGATGAACCTGACATCCGCGAATCGGTCAGCGATATCCTGCAAGACGAAGGTTACCGCGTGCTGTTGGCTGAAAACGGCAACCAGGCACGACAGATTTTTGAGCAGCAACACCCCGACCTCCTGTTACTGGACATTTGGATGCCCGGCATGGACGGCATCTCACTGCTCAAAGAGTGCATGCAGAAAAAACCGGATACGCGCATCATCATGATGTCGGGTCATGGCACAGTGGAAACCGCCATCGAAGCCACTCGTCACGGCGCGGTCAATTACATCGAAAAACCGCTGTCCATGAGCAAGCTGATCCTCTCAGTCAAAACTGCGCTGGGCCATGATGAGCAAGATTCAAAGGTTCTGCTCAATCTCCCCGAACGCATCGGCAGCGTCGGCCACAGCCAGACCATTCAAAATTTGCAGCAGAATATTCGCCAATCGGCGCAACACAGCAAACACATTCTGGTCCGTGGTGAAAACGGCAGCGGTCGCTCCATGTGGTCACAAATCCTTCACGCTTCCAGTCCCCGCGGCAATCGCCCATTGATCGAAGTTGACGCTCATTGGCTACAACAACAAGGCTGGCACGAACAACTGTACGGCATCGAACAAAACGGCAAATTCATCCCTGGCTTGCTGGAGAAAAGCGCCGGCGGCACGCTGTTGCTGTGCGATCTGGAAAATCTGCAACAGGAAGGTCGCGCAGCGCTGCTGGAATTGATGGAAACAGGCACCTATCGTCGCGTTCACGGCCAACAAAATATTCCGCTGAACAGCCGCCTGATTCTGACTGAAAACATTCACGCCATCAGCCTGACCGAAATCGACCCAAATAACTGGCTACAAGTCATCAACATTCCACCGCTGCGCAATCACAACGCCGACATTCCTGAACTCATTACCTTGTTTGTCGAGCAAATCGTCAGCCATGAACAATTGCCATTCCGTCGCTTTGCGGTCAGCGCACAGAATCACATGCGCTATTACGCCTGGCCCGGCAATGTCAGCCAGCTCAAGCGCGTCGTTCGCCAACTGCTGGCCACCGTCGACGAGGACGTTATCGAAGAACACCACGTTGCCAAGCTGCTGGCCATTAATCCCTCAACCCAGGACCGAGCATCACTCACTGCCTATTTTGACCAGCCACTGCGCGAAGCCCGTGAACAATTTGAGCGCGACTATTTTTTGCACCAGCTACAAATCAATGGCGGCAACATCAGCAAGCTCGCTCAAGTCGCTGGCATGGAGCGCACCCATTTGTATCGAAAATTACGTAGTCTTGGGGTCAATATTAAACATGAAAAGAACAGCAAATAACTATACAATCCCGAGTCTATGAAAATCATCATTCTCGGTGCAGGTCAGGTCGGTTCGTCCGTTGCAGCAACGCTTGCCAGCGAGGCTAACGACATCACCATCGTTGACAAAGAAGGTCAGCGTGTCCGCGAGCTCCAGGACAAACTGGATGTTCGGGTCGTAGTTGGCCACGCCTCACACCCCGATGTCCTGATGCGCGCTGGCGCTGAAGACGCCGACATGATTCTGGCAGTAACCAACAGCGACGAAACCAACATGGTCGCCTGCCAAATCGCCTACACTCTGTTTCACACCCCGACCAAAATTGCCCGCGTTCGCGCCCGCGCCTATCTCAACCAGCCAACCCTGTTTGCCCAGGAAGCACTGCCCATTGACGTGCTGATCAGTCCCGAACAAGTCGTAACCGATTACATCACTCGCATTATTGAATTGCCGGGTGCACTGCAGGTTTTGGACTTCGCCAATGGCCGGGTTCGTCTGGTGGCAGTACGCGCACTGCACGGCGGTCCGCTGGTGGGCAATCAGCTTAAGGCACTCAAGGAACACATGCCGGGCATACAAACTCGGGTTGCCGCCATTTATCGTCGCGGCAAGGCCATCATGCCCACTGGCGATACCGTTATCGAAGTAGATGACGAAGTGTTTTTCATCGCTGCCCGCAAAAATATCCGCGCGGTGATCGCCGAAATGCGCCGCATCGACCGCCCGGTCAAACGCATTATCATTGCCGGTGGTGGCAATATCGGTCGACGCCTGGCGCGCTCGCTGGAAGACTCGCATCAAGTCAAAATCATTGATCACAACCTGAGTCACGCCAAAGAAATTTCCGCCGATCTGAAGCGCACCATCGTGCTGCACGGCGACGCCGCCGATGCCAATTTGCTGCTGGAAGAAAACATCGAAAACACCGATGTGTTCTGTGCCATGACCAACGATGACGAAGCCAATATTCTTTCCGCCATGCTGGCCAAACGGCTGGGGGCGAAAAAAGTCATGGCCATCATCAACCGTGGCGAATATGTTGATCTGGTGCAAAGCGACCTGATCGACATCGCCATTTCGCCGCAACAGGTCACCATCGGCAGTCTGCTGGCGCATGTACGCCGTGGCGACGTAGCCATGGTTCATTCCCTGCGTCGTGGTGCTGCCGAAGCCATCGAAGCGGTCGCCCACGGTGATCAGAGCTCATCCAAAGTCGTGGGCCGTGCCATTGATCAAATTAAATTGCCCGACGGCACCACCATCGGCGCTGTGGTTCGTGGTGATGATGTGTTAATCGCCCACGGTAAACTGGTAATTCAGCCTGAAGATCACGTCATTCTGTTCGTGGTCGACAAAAAACGCATCCGCGAAGTCGAGCAACTGTTCCAAGTCGGACTGGGATTCTTCTAGTGCAATTCAAAGCCATCTTGCGAATCATTGGTTTGCTGCTGATGGTGTTTTCCACCACCATGCTGCCACCGATTGCCGTGTCGTTAATTTTCGAAGACGACAATTTCTGGCCCTTCTTTGACGCCTTCATCTTGCTGCTGTTTGCTGGCCTGCTGCTGTGGCTGCCGAATCGCAACTCACGCAAGGAAATGCGTTTGCGCGATGGTTTCATCGTGGTTGCGATGTTCTGGCTGGTATTGGGTCTGGCCGGGGCCACGCCGCTGTTTCTGTCCAACCAGCACGAAATGTCTCTCACCGACGCGGTCTTTGAGTCCATGTCCGGACTGACCACCACCGGTGCTACGGTCATCATTGGCCTGGATTCACTGCCGCAATCCATTCTCTACTATCGCCAACAAATGCAGTGGCTGGGCGGCATGGGTATCATCGTATTGGCGGTGGCCATCATGCCCATGCTGGGCATCGGTGGCATGCAGTTGTACAAGGCAGAAACGCCCGGCCCAATGAAAGACAACAAACTCACCCCGCGCATCACCGAAACCGCCAAGGCGCTTTGGTACATTTATCTGGGTCTCACCATCGCCTGCGCCGTCGCCTACTGGGCCGCCGGCATGAGCTGGTTTGATGCCATTGGCCATTCGTTCGCAACCGTCGCCATCGGTGGATTTTCCACCCACGATGCCAGCATGGGCTTTTTTAACAGCACCACCATCGAGGCCGTTGCCATGGTGTTCATGCTGCTGGCCGGCGTGAATTTTTCGTTGCACTTTCTCGCCTGGCGCAGTTTTTCTCTTAGACCCTATCAGCAGGACGAAGAATTTCGCACCTACCTCAAAATTTTGTTTTTGGTCGCCGTCACCACCTGCACCTATCTGTACGTCACCCACACGTTCGCCACCGCACCGGAAGCCATACAGCGCGGCTTGTTTCAGGTGATTTCCATGGGCACCACCACCGGATTTACCACCGCACAGTACGACACCTGGCCGGGATTTTTACCCGTTCTGCTGCTGATGCTCAGCTTCGTCGGCGGCTGTGCTGGTTCCACCGGCGGCGGCATGAAAGTCATCCGCGTACTGCTGCTGTTCAAGCAAGGCATGCGTGAAGTCATTCGCATCATTCACCCCAATGCCCAAGTACCAGTCCGCATCGGCGACAAACCGCTCAATGAGCGTGTCATGGAATCGATATGGGGATTTTTCTCGCTGTACATCGCCAGCTTCAGCGTCATGGCCTTGTTGCTCGCCGCCTCTGGCCTGGATCTGGTCACCGCCTTTTCCGCCGTCGCCGCCTGCATGAACAACCTTGGCCCCGGTCTAGGTGACGTGGCCGCCAATTACGCTGGCATTAACGATCTGGCCAAGTGGGTTCTGTGCTTTGCCATGCTGCTGGGCCGTTTGGAAATCTTCACCATTCTGGTATTGCTGACCCCGGCCTTCTGGAGAAATTAATGGAAGACAAACAAGTCCAGGAAAAATGGGACCGCATCTACACGGTGGAAGACATCAGCAAAGCCAAGCCTTGTGCACTGCTGGCTGAAAACATTCATCTACTGCCCCACCAGGGAACGGCGCTGGATCTGGCCTGCGGATTGGCCGGCAATGCGCTGGCGTTGATCAAGCACGGTCTGAGCGCGCAAGCGTGGGACATTTCACCGGTAGTCGTTGCCAAATTGAATCACTATGCCAGTGAACACCAGTTGCCGTTAACAGCCCACAGCTGCGATTTGACCGATGCACAACTTCCCGAAAGCACGTTTGATGTCATCGTCATCAGTCATTATCTGCAACGACCACTGGCACCGGCGATCGTCAACGCGCTCAAACCCAATGGCTTGCTGTTCTACCAAACCTTCGTACGCGACACCACGCCAGGATACAGCGGCCCCAGCAATCCGGATTTTCTGCTGGAACAAGGCGAACTGCTGCGGTTGTTTGCCGCGCTGCGCCCGGTGTTCTATCGCGAAGAAGGCACGCTGGGCAATCATCAATTGGGGCAGCGCAACATCGCCCAATTGGTCGCGCAAAAAAACTAATCCTCTCCAGACTTGCATAATTGGTTTTCCCGGGGCAATGTAACATCATCCCCTGCGAGGCATTGATGTGAATACGCTAGACTTTTCTGCGCTCCCTTCTCCACTGCAATCACCGATCAGCAATCACTGGCAAGATTTTTTGCAGCGACTGCAAGATCAGCAACTGTCCCTGGACAACACCTTACCGCCATTAACCCAGCTTCCCAAAGTATGGGCCGCCAGTGATTTTGTAGTGCAATACTGCCTGCGCCAGCCGCAAGCCTTTTTAGAACTGCTCGCATCCGGTGATCTACAGCGCGATTACGCCGATGACGAATACCTGCAGCGCTTGCGCAAACTGAGCGACTCCTGTGCATCCAGCCAACAACTGGGAACGGTAGTGCGCCAGTTCCGCAATCGCGAAATGGTGCGCATTGCCTGGCGTGACATCAGCGATCTCAGCTCACTTTTACAGATTTTGCGCGAGCTCAGTCTGCTGGCCGATGCCTGCGTGCAGATCGGCTGCGAAAAACTGTACTCGTGGTTAACAGCGGATTTTGGCACGCCATTGCGCGACGATGGCCAGCCCATGCAACTGGTGATTTTGGGCATGGGCAAGCTGGGCGCGTATGAACTGAATTATTCATCGGACATTGATCTGATTTTTTGTTTTGCCCACGAAGGCCAAACCCAGGGCGGACGCCGCAGCCAGACGCACGCAGAATTTTTTGTCCGGTTGTGTCGCCAACTCATGGTCTTGCTCGACGAAAACACCGCCGATGGTTTTGTGTTCCGCACCGATGCACGCCTGCGCCCCTTTGGTGAAGTCAGTCAACTGGCGCTCAGTTTTGACGCCATGGAAAATTATTACGAAACCCATGGCCGCGATTGGGAACGCTACGCCATGGTCAAGGCCCGGGTTATTTTTGGCGCTGCCGACGATGCGGCGGATTTAATGGCCAGACTCAAACCGTTTGTGTATCGCCGCTATCTTGATTACAGCAGTTTTGAATCGCTGCGCGAAATGAAAGAAATGATCAACGCCGAAACACGACGTAAAGGACTGGAGCAAAACGTCAAAACCGGCGCGGGCGGCATTCGCGAAGTGGAATTTATCACCCAGGCATTTCAGCTGATTCGCGGCGGTCGCGAACCGCGCCTGCAAAAACGTGAACTGATGCAGGTATTGCCCATCATCGCCCAGATGCAATTGCTGCCCGAGTTTGTCGTCCAGCGCCTGCTGTCCGCCTATGAATTTTTGCGCCGTTGTGAAAATCGCATTCAGGCCTTTCAGGATAAACAAACCCACAGTCTGCCCAGCGATCCACTCGTCCAGCTGCGACTGGCGGTAGCGATGAATTTCGCTGACTGGCCAACCTTCATGCGCAAGCTCGATGAACACCGCGCCCTGGTGCACGAACATTTTCAGCAGGTGTTTGCCTCGCCACAAACCCAAACGACTGCACAGCCCGATGCCCGCCGGCAAAAATTACAGAACTTGTGGTCAGGCCAACATGATCGCGAGCAGGAGCACGCCATTCTCACCGACATCGGTTTTGCCGATGCCGCGCAGGCGTGGCAAATCCTCGAGGACACCCGCAACAGTTCAGCCTGTCGCAACATGGGTCCGCGCGGCCAAAAACGCATGGAAGCATTAATGCCCATGCTGCTACCTGCCATTGGCCGCACCGCCGCACCACTGGACTGTTTGCGCCGCATCGCCGAATTGATCATCGCCATTGCCCGCCGCACCGCATATCTGGATTTGTTGGTCGAACATCCGCTGGCACTGTCGCAACTGGTGCGCCTGTGCGCCATCAGCCCGTGGATCGCCGAACAACTGAGTCGCTTCCCCATTCTGCTTGATGAATTGCTCGACCCCAGACGCTTGTACGAAGCCATGCCCAAGCCGGTGCTGGTCGAGGAACTCAACACCCGCCTGGCGCACATCGCCCACGATGATGTTGAGCTGCGCATGGACATTCTGCGCCAGTTCAAACTGGCCAATGTGCTGCGTGTAGCGGCGGCAGAGCTAACCGACGCACTACCTGTAGAAAAAGTAAGTGACCACCTCACTTTTATTGCCGAAGCCTGCCTGGAACAAACCCTGGCCAGCGCCGAAGAGCAACTGCAACAAAAACACGGCCGGCCACGCTACCGCTGGCAAGACCGGCAACACAGCGCCGGCTTCGGCATCATCGCCTACGGCAAACTGGGCGGACTGGAACTGGGCTTTGGCTCCGACCTAGACGTGGTGTTTTTGCATGACAGTCGCGGCGAAGAACAAGCCACCGACGGCGCCAAGTCGCTGGACAATGCCGTCTACTTTGCCCGCCTGGGACAACGCATCACCAGTCTGCTGTCCACCCACACCGCCACCGGAATACTGTACGACGTGGACACCCGCCTGCGTCCCAGCGGCGGTGCCGGCCTGCTGGTCAGCAGCATCGATGCCTACTACCAATACCAGCAAAAGGAAGCCTGGGTGTGGGAACACCAGGCGCTGGTGCGCGCCCGACCCATCGTCGGCAGCCCAGCCATCCTGCAGCGATTCAAGAAAATACGCCACGAAACCCTGTGCCTGGAACGCGACCCGACCAAACTGCGCGACGAAGTGGTCAACATGCGGCAGCGCATGCGCCAGGAACTGGACAAATCCAGCGCCGACAGCTTTGAACTCAAACAGGGCCTGGGCGGCATCGTCGACATCGAATTCATTATCCAGTTTATGGTGCTGCGCTTTGCCCACCAGCATCCGCAGCTCACCGACTGGCCGGACAATCTGCGTATCATAGAAACCGCCTGCCAGACTAAACTTCTGCCCGCAGATGATGCTAAAATGCTGCAGTCTGCCTACCTGGCGTTTCGCCACCGGGCACACCAGCTGGCGCTGCAGCGCGAACGAGGTTTTGTTCCGAACGACCAATTTCAGGACTACCGCGAGGGCGTATGCCGAATTTGGCAACGCCTGCTGAGCTAATTTCGTATCGAATTTCCGAGTTGTTGAGGAGTTAAAGCTATGTCGATGGACGACCGCGATGGCGTCATCTGGTTGGACGGTCAATTCGTGCCTTGGCGCGAAGCCAAAACCCATGTCCTGACTCACACCCTGCATTACGGCATGGGGGTTTTTGAAGGTCTGCGCGCCTATAAAACCAGCAAAGGTCCGGCGATTTTCCGCCTGAAGGAACACACCGACCGTCTGTTCCGTTCCGCCCACATCATGGGCATGAAAATGCCGTACGACAAAGAGACCCTCAACCAGGCTCACCTGGCCGTACTGCGTGAAAACAAGCTGGAAAGCGCCTACATCCGCCCCATGTGTTTTTACGGTTCCGAAGGCATGGGTCTGCGTGCCGACAACCTGAAAACCCACGTGATGATTGCCGCCTGGCCATGGGGTGCCTACCTGGGTGCCGAAGCGCTGGAAAAAGGCATTCGCATTCGCACTTCGTCGTACACCCGCCACCATGTCAACATTGCCATGTGTAAGGCGAAAGCCAACGGCAACTACATAAATTCCATGCTGGCGCTGCAGGAAGCCCTGCGCGACGGCTATGACGAAGCCCTGATGCTGGACGTCGACGGTTTTGTCGCCGAAGGCAGCGCAGAAAACTTCTTCATGATTCGCGATGGCGTGATCTACACCCCCGAGCTGACTTCCGCGCTGGACGGCATTACCCGCGCCACGGTCATTCAGTTGGCCCGCGAAGAAGGCTACGAAGTGCGTGAAAAACGCATTACCCGCGATGAAGTCTACGTGGCTGACGAAGCGTTCTTCACCGGTTCTGCCGCCGAAGTGACGCCCATCCGTGAGTACGACAATCGCGTCATTGGCTCCGGCTCACGCGGCCCAATCACCGAAAAACTGCAAACCCTGTATTTCGACCTGATTCATGGCCGCCTGGATCGCCACCCCGAGTGGCTGGCGCACGCCTAAAAAAGTAAGGGACAAAAACGATGAGCAACGCCACACCCAATGCAAAACGCAAGTACGAGATCAGCAAAAAAGACCTGCCGCTGCATTGCCCAACGCCGGACATGAGCACCTGGAATTCTCATCCCAAGGTGTTCCTGCCCATCGAAAAAACCGGTTCGGCGACCTGCCCCTACTGCGGCGCAGTCTATCAGCTGAAAAACAACTGATTCGCACCGGTCTGATGTCCGACAAAATCAACGCCATCCTGGTCATCGGCCCTGCCTGGGTCGGTGACATGGTGATGGCGCAATCGCTGTTACGCCAGCTGCGCGCCGACCATCCCGATGCCGCCATTGACGTGGTCGCGCCGGGCTGGACCAAACCCATCCTGGAACGCATGCCCGAAGTCCGCCAGGGACTGGAAATGCCGTTTGGTCATGGTCAGTTCAAACCACTGGCGCGGATCAAACTGGGCCGGCAGATGCAGGGCCAATACGACTGGGCGATCGTCATGCCCTACACCTGGAAGGCGGCGTTGCTGCCCTGGGGTGCCAAGATCAAAAAGCGCACCGGCTTTGTCGGCGAACAGCGTTGGGGGCTGCTCAACGACATCCGTAAACTCGACAAAACCGCCATGCCGATGATGGCGCAACGCTACGTGGCGCTGGGCTATCCCAAGGACGTTTTCCCCACTCGCGAACAACTGCCTCCCCCCAAATTGCACACCAGCGCACAAACCCAGGCCGATGCGCTGCAACATGCCGGCATCCGCAAAACCGAACGCCCGGTCATGGCCTTCTGCCCCGGTGCCGAGTACGGCCCGGCCAAGCGCTGGCCGACCAAGTATTTCGCCGAAGTCGGCAAACATTTCGTGGCCAAAGGCTGGGACATCTGGATTCTCGGCGGCCCCAAAGACGCACCACTGGGTGATGAAATTGTTCAAGGCATTGGCAACGAACATTGTCGCAACCTGTGCGGCAAAACCCGCCTGGCCGACGCCATCGACCTGCTGGCCGTGGCCGACATCGCCGTCTGCAACGACTCCGGCCTGATGCACATCGCTGCGGCCGTCGAAACCCCCATCGTCGCCGTGTTCGGTTCCTCCACCCCCAACTACACCCCGCCCCTCAGCCACAACGCCGAAATAGTGTCCCTCAACCTGAATTGCAGCCCCTGCTTCAAAAAACAATGCCCGTTTGGTCATTACGATTGCCTGATGAAGCTGGATAGCCAGCGCGTCATCACCCGCATCCAACAGCGGATTTCATCACAATAACAATCTAACTCTTTGATTTTTCTGGCGCCGACAAGAACCCTGGCTCTAATAATCAGTTATTGCTAAAGTTTTAATATAAGTGTACGCTAATATACATGAGCACAGTTGTATATGCACGCCAGCCAAAACGGGTGACCTTATGACCAATCAAACCACCAGCTGCCTGAACATCCAGATGTTGCGCGCCAGCCACTGGGTACTAAAAACCTACGAAGACGCCTATCGCCCCCACGGCATACGCGCCACGCAGGTGCCGGTACTACAGCTGATCGCCAAACATGGCCCAGTCAGCGTCAAGCAAATTGCCGAGCAAAGCATCACCGAACGCAGCGTACTGTCGCGCAAGCTGTCGGTCATGGAAAGCAATGGCTGGGTGGCCAAGATCAACGTCAAGGGAACCCAGGAGCGCCTGTACCAGGTCACTGACCTTGGCCAACAGAAGCTGGCTGCGATTGAGCATGTACGCTGTCAAACGCAACAGCGATTACTCGACACCCTGACAGCGCAAGAACAAACCTTGCTGCTGGGGTTATGCGAAAAACTTACTCTTGCCAATTCCTAAGGAGGCATCCCATGAGTCACATTATCTCCGCACAACAAGCCATGAAACTGGTTAACGAAGCCGGCGCGCAATTGGTGGATGTCCGCAATCCTGCCGAATACGCCAGCGGCGCGGCACCCGGCGCGATCAACATTCCGGTCAGCCATATTCCGCATCTGGCCACCACCCACCTGGACGAGAGCAAGCCAGTGGTGGTCTACTGTCTGAGCGGTGGTCGCAGCGAACAGGCGCGCATGATTCTGCAAGCCATGGGTTTTCGCGATGTTTACAATGCCGGCGGCGTGAAAAATTTCATGTCAGCCTAACAGCGAGGAGAATTCGTCATGCAAGTTCGTCAACTGTTTGATCACGATACCTGGACCTACACCTATCTGTTGTGGGACGAAACCACCAAAGAGGCGGCCATCATCGACTCGGTGAAAGAAAAATTCGCACGTGACAGCAAATACATTCGCGAACTGGGACTGACGCTGAAATACGCGCTGGAAACCCACGTGCATGCCGATCACGTCACCGCTACCGGCCTGCTGCGCAATGAGTTTGGTTGCCAAACTGCGGTGCACGCCGATGGCGGTGCTAAATGCGCAGACATTCAAATTGAAGAAGGCATGGTGTTTTCATTGGGCGGGCAGCAAATCCACACGCTGCACACTCCCGGCCACACCAGCGGCGATGTCAGCTATGTGATTCCCGGCGCAGTGTTTACTGGCGATGCGTTGCTGATCAAAGCCTGTGGTCGAACCGACTTCCAGCAGGGCAATTCCTCTGCGTTGTACGACTCCATCGCTTATAAATTGTTTACGCTGCCAGACGAGACCATCGTCTATCCAGGTCACGATTACGAAGGCTTCACTTCTAGCACCATAGGCGAAGAAAAAGCCTCCAATCCACGCCTGGCCGGCAAAACCAAACAGGAATTCATGCACATCATGGATACCATGAACTTGCCCAAACCCAAACGCATCGACATTGCCGTGCCCGGCAATTTGCAATGCGGTTTGGACAATAATGCCGCCTAATAAAAATGCCCTCAATCGAGGGCGTTTTTTATTTTAACAACTCGCGATACAGATTCAGGTAATCACCACTAAGTGGATCAGGTCGGTACGATTGCACCAAGGCATTACCTGCCTTCGCCAATCGTTGCCGCAACGAGTGATCATCGTGCAGTTGCACAATCCGCTGATACAACGCGTCGCTGTCCTGCGGCGGCACCAACAAACCGGTTTTGTTGTCATGCACAATATCGGGAATACCGTCGACGTTACTGGCTATTATCGGCCTTGAAAAGCTCATCACATCCAGCAATGTTGACCCCAGCCCTTCCTCCAGCGAGGGAAACACAAACAGATCAAACAGCGAGATATAATCACCCACATTGTCGACAAAACCCACAAAGGTGATATTACCTACATCCTTGGCCATTGACCGCAAGGCTTCGCCATCCCTGCCTTCACCGAGCAACACAAAATGAATTTGTGGGTGCGTCTTTTCCAAACGCCTTGCTGCTTCAATCAAATATTCCTGACCTTTATGCTGCAGAACCAACGCGCCAATATGACCAACAACAAACTTGTCTCGATATTGCGCACGCAGTTTTTCCACTTCCAGTGAATTCACCGGCAGCTCTGCCTGCATGGAAGGAATCACCTCCATGGGCAGTGTCGCATCATAGTCCAGCATGTAATCACGAATCGCCGTAGAAATCGCCACAACCCGTGCTGCTCGACGATACACCTGGCGGGTAAAATAATTGTCTTTGGGGCGATTCGACACGCGCCGGGTAATGATGTACGGAATGCCGTACCGCAGGTTCGCCATTAACGCAAAATGCGCCGCCTTGCCTTCATGCGCATGCAGCAACTGACAATCACGCGCTGCACTGGCACTGAACATAAATGGTCGACCCACTCGGGTTATTTGCAGACTTTTGGTAGATGCCAAACGCGTCGCCAAGGTCGATTCTTTGCGGATAAACAGCGATTGCTGCAATTCGTTGCGCCTGTCCAGCGCCTCAATCAGCAACTGGGTCTGCCGCTCGCCACCACGAAAACCGCGCGCCAGATTTATATGACCTATTCTCATTGTTTTTTCGCCGCGTAGATTTTGATGTTCTTATAAAAAACGCCGTTGGCGTTGGATACCGCAATCACCAATCCGCGCCAGCCATCCATAAACCCGCGCCGTAACACATAGGTGCGAAAAAACGCCCACTTGGCTTTAAGCAAAATCACCGGCAGTGGATAGGATTTTTTTGCGTTCTCTTTACGAATTTCAGAATAGCGGTTGATCTTGTTGAGAAACTGCGCCACATCCGTCACTGCATAATGCAGCATTGCGTTTTTCAATTTGATTTGTCGCGTTTCCGCGTGCGTAGCCACGTGCTCATGCACCATCGCATCCGTGAATCGATGCACCTGCCGATGAAACAAGCGCAGCAACCAATCGCCACCCCAACCGCTGTGATGCACGGGTTTGTCCATAAACAGATTGGTACGATTCACAAAAAAAGCCTGACGGGCTTCATCCAGCGCCAAGCCAGCCAGTTCCTCCAGCAACGCCGCCGGCAACACCTCATCGGCATCAATGGAAAACACCCAGTCATGCCGCGCCAGTGAAACCGCGTGGTTTTTGCTCGGCCCAAACCCCAAAAACTCGCCCTGATGCAGACTGACATTGGGATAGCCCCGCACAATCTCCAGGGTACCATCACTGGAACCATTGTCGTAAATCACCACCTCGTCAAAACGCTCCAAACTGTTAAGCGTGCGTGCGATGGTATCCGCCGCGTTTTTGGTGATAATCACTGCGGAGAGCTGGGACAGAGCATTGTCTACCGTACTCATACTGACTGACTCTCTGCAGAGAGATCCAACAGGCCATGCTGGCAGCGCACGCATCCTTCCTGTTGCTTACGCTGCATCAATGGATAGTTGGCATCCGATGTCTTAGTTTTTCGATGCTCAAGATGATAAAGAATGGCCATGTTCCGCGAAGAAACCAGCTTCACGCCGTTTTTCACCAACCGCCACCGAATATCGTTGTCCTCACCGGCACCAGGCCCAACATAATCTTCATCAAAACCATTGATCGCCTCAAGCGCCGTGCGATGCACGCCAAAATTGCAACCGAGAACATCTCGCATTGGCCGACGTGACAGTGCCGAAAAAATCCCTCGCTCAGAAAAATAGAGTCCTTCCTCCAATGCCTTCGCCTTGTCCCATAGCAATGGGAAAACACGCACAAGATAAGAAGATGAAATCACCTTCGTCGTAATTTTTTCCTGACGCAAACACTGGCTGTAACCTGCGCCCAACATCACCCTGCGCCCAGAAGCAATTTCACCGACACGGGCAATTTTTCGGTAAGACTCAACAAAACGGGGATGCGGCACACAATCGCCATCGATAAAAATCAGATAATCCCCGCTCGCTTTCCTAATGGCGTTGTTTAGTGCCTTGTTCTTGCGCCAACCAATATCCGGCTGAAAGGAATGAATCAATCGAGCACGACTCAAGGTAGCCACAAATTGCGCCATCTCCACTGATTCGCCGTCTTCACTGATGATCAGTTCAAAATCGGTATCAGTTTGCGCCTCCAGCGCTCTTACAATCGCCGCTAATCCCTCAACATCCCGATAAACCGATACTATCACTGATATCTGCATGCCCACGCTGCCCCATTCCCCTATACTGCGTTATTCGCCAAATGAACGTATAATTCTACCCCAACGCGGTAACTCACAACACACCAACGCCCTATGAATAAGATGATGCTCTCCCTGCCCGACTACAGCCAGGCCCATGTATTGGTGGTCGGCGATCTGATGCTTGACCGTTACTGGCATGGCTCCACCTCGCGGATTTCGCCGGAAGCCCCGGTGCCGGTGGTCCATGTGGGCAACAACGAAGAACGTCCCGGCGGTGCTGCCAACGTGGCGCTCAACATTGCTACCCTGGGTGCCAGGGTTACTCTGCTGGGCGTGGTCGGTGAAGACGAAGCGGGCCGCGCCCTGCAAGCCAAGCTGGAACAAGCCAAGGTCCGCTGCGTGTTTGTCCGTTTCCCCGGCATCGACACCATCACCAAGCTACGCATCATCAGCCGTCATCAACAGCTGATCCGCCTCGACTTTGAACAGTCACTGGGCCAATTTGACCAAAGCCCACTGCTGGACACCTACCGCCGCCAACTGGCCAATGTCTCTGCGGTGATTTTGTCCGACTACGGCAAGGGCACACTCAAAGAGGTTGCCACCCTGATCCGTTTGGCGCGCGAGCAGCACATCCCGGTACTGGTCGACCCCAAGGGCACCGATTTTTCCAAGTACGCCGGTGCCAGCGTCATTACGCCGAATTTTGGCGAGTTCACCACCGTGGTGGGCGACTGTGCCGATGAAGACCAGATTGTAGCCAAGGGCAAAAAACTGCTGGCAGAATTGAAACTGGAAAAACTGCTGGTCACCCGTGGCGAGCACGGCATGTCGCTGCTTGATGCCGAACTGCCCGCCCTGCACCTGCCCACCCAAGCGCGCGAAGTATTTGACGTCACCGGTGCCGGCGACACGGTCATTTCCGTGCTCGGCGCCTCACTGGCCTGCGACACCCCGTGGGACGAGTCAACCGCCCTGGCCAATCTGGCCGCCGGCATCGTAGTCGGCAAGCTGGGTACCGCCGCCATCACCGAATCTGAACTGCGTCTGGCACTGAAAAGTGAGCAGGAACACGACATGGGCGTAGTCAGCGAAAATGACGTCATCGCCGCCGTGGCCGATGCCCGCGCCCGTGGCGAACGCATCGTCATGACCAACGGCTGTTTTGACATTTTGCACGCCGGTCACGTCAGCTATCTGGAAGCCGCACGCCGCCTGGGCGATCGCCTGATCGTTGCGGTAAACGACGATGATTCCGTACGCCGCCTCAAAGGTGCCGAGCGACCAATCAATCAAGTCGAAGATCGCATGGCGGTCCTCGCCGGTCTGGCCAGCGTCGACTGGGTGGTGCCATTCGGTGAAGACACGCCAGAGCGTTTAATCTGCAGCATTTTGCCGGACATTCTGGTGAAAGGCGGCGACTACAAAGCCGAAGACGTCGCCGGTTACGATTGCGTCACTGCCAATGGCGGTGAAGTAAAAATTCTGCACTTCGTCGATGGCCGATCTACCAGTGGCATCATCAAAAAAATAAAAAGCCTGTAACGCTACAGGCTTTAGTTTTCTTTGTGAGCGCATTGCGCTAAGTCAATCATCGCATCTGGCACATAGCACGCAATTATTTCAACCAGTCTTACTGGAAGAGAATAAACCGTAGGGTGGGTGCACACCAGCGCGAAAAATATTTTCATGACACAAATCGAATTTATCACACCAAATCAAAGTTTCACATTCCATTAAATGTTCGTTTTTGTTGCGATTAACCTTGACTGCGCAACATAAAGACTAGATTTCGTATGATTCTTGGAAATTTTTCGGATTCACGACAATAACTTTATCCCAACCCTGCCCAGACAATATGGGTACTGTTCATAATTCTGTGTCATTTCTTTAAACTACACCAAAAAGAGATGAAACATGACCCACAAAATTCAATTCGACATGGACGCAGCCATCCAGGCCTTGCGTGAAGGAAAAGA
>JAOUHV010000034.1 GCA_029884425.1 Gammaproteobacteria bacterium | reverse complement strand
GCACATTGGCGGTATCACCATGCTGCGGGAACATGGCCACGCCCACCGAGGCCCCCACGTGCAGATCGTTACCTTCCACATTGATCGTTTTTTCTACCGCCTTGATGATTTTCTGCGCCGTCACCACCGCCTGACGCGCATCAGCATCGGGCAAAATCACCGAAAACTCGTCGCCACCCAAACGCGCAACGGTATCCGACTCGCGCAATACATGACGCAGACGATAAGCCACCTGCTGCAGCAACTTGTCACCCACATGGTGACCCAGGGTGTCATTCACTTCCTTGAAACGATCCAGATCCATCAGCAGCAAGGCCATGGTGCCATCCGTGCGATTGGCTTTGCGCAGGCCTTGCTGCAATCGATCCATCAGCAGCGTGCGATTAGGCAGGTCCGTTAACGCATCATGCAGAGCCTGGTAGCGCAACGCGGCGGTGCGCGCCTTGCGGGTGGTAATGTCACGCACGGTCACGATGTAGTACAGGCTACCGCCCACCTCCATCTCGCTGACCGTCACTTCCATGGGGAAAGTCGAATCGTTGCTGCGCAGCCCCGTTACTTCGTACGGTGTTCCCAGCACAGGAGGCACACCCAGCTCGGCAATAATCCCGGCGGCACTGCGGCGGAATTTTTCTGGAATCAGCACATCAACATGCTGCCCAAGCAGTTCGTCATCGCCGTACCCAAATAACCGCTTGGTGGCCGGATTAATCATTTCAATGGTGCCATCCTGACGCAATGTCAGCACCCCATCGACCACGTTATCCATCACTGCCCGGGTCCGTTGCTGACTGTCGCGCACCTCGGACTGCATGCGATTGAACACACCCGCCAGTTGCCCCAACTCGTCCTGACGATCAACCGCCAGCGGCTGCTCCGTACTTCCCTGGGTCATTCTGACCAGGGCTGCCCGCAAACTTTCGATGGGACGCAGCACATGAAATTTCAGCGCCAGCCACAGAGCTAGTCCAAGAATCATTACCATTGCAATCGCGCCCATAATGATGGCATGGCGCATATCGCGGATGCGTTGCAGCATCGCACTATTATCCAGCGATAGACTCAGCACACCGCGCAATACATTGGATTCGTAGCCATGGCATGTCAGACATTCCATCTGCGCCTGAATCGGCATGGCAATAGTGATAACGCCATCGCGGGTTAGCTCGTAGGCAGTCTGCCCGGACAAGGCCTGACGGAACATGTTGCTAGGCAAAGGCCGGCTGGACTCAAACTGCGTGATTTGTTCGCGATGAAAACGGGGGTCCCCCAAAAATGCGTTTACCGCATGGACAGTACTTAAATCGGTGAACGCCGGAGTGCCATCGGTGCGCAGCACGCCGATGTCTTCAATACCCGCAACACCGTGTAAACGGTCCAGCCACTCGCGGGCCAAGGTACCATTGCCATTGAGCATCAGCGTCACCAAACTACCCAAAATTGTCTGGGCGTGCAGCTGCGCCTGCTCAACCCCCTCATCCTGAATGGATCGAGACAGACTGCGCTCCAAAAACAGACCAGCAACCGCTATCAATCCGGCAAGGACGATAGAGATGACGATAGCAAGACGAATTCCCAGGCTTTTCATTATGTTACACTACTTCCAACGCAACAAAGCCTATCCAAGCAGGTGTTCGGAAGGCATAAACGTCAAATTTATGACGAATTATATCCCGCTTTCCATTATCCCGATATTAATTTGTCACGACATTAGGTCAATGATACTCACGAAGAAATAAAAAAGCCGCCTCAACGGGCGGCTTTTGGACATAAAAACAAGCTACAAAGGTCCTTGCAGACGCGCAACACCGCCAAAGCTGCCTACCCAGACGCTGCCGTCATCGGCGCTGGCCATGGAGAATACGTTGTCAGCAAACAATCCATCCTGACGAGTCAAAACCGAGAAAGTCTTGCCATCCTCGTTCAGACGCGCCAATCCCTGACTGGTTCCAATCCACAACCGCTTTTGCGGATCGAGATAGAGCATAAACACATGGTTGGACGGCAGTCCGTCCTTGACTGTGAAGTTTTTCCATTGCGTACCATCAAAGCGAGCCAAACCCGCCCCCCAGGTTCCGCCCCAGACAGTACCCTGACCATCAATTTCCAGCGACACGACATAGTTAGGGTTATAGGCAACGTTGACGTCCTGCAGGCCTTGCTCTTCTTTTTGTCTGGCATGATGTCGCGAGGCTTCGCCAGGGTCGCGATTGAATTGAATATCTGCTTTCACCAGATCAAGCGGCGCCCCTAGACCCGCGCTATGCTGCCAATTCTGCCATTTGCCATCCTTGAAGCGCGCCACGCCATTTTCAGTGGCAAACCACATCGCGCCGTCTTTACCTTCCTCAAGTCCATACACCCAGTCATTGGGCAAACCACCACGGGTGTTTTCCAGGTTATAGGTCTCCCATTGGCGAGCATCGTCCAGGTTACCTCCCTTGATGCGATTCACGCCCGACCAGGTGGCAATCCAAACATCGCCGTTGGAAACACGCTGAACGTCATAGACGAACTGATCCGCCAATCCCTGTGGGATGTTGTAGTTCTTCCAGGATTTATCCTTGGGGTTGTACAGCGACAAACCGCCGCCGTACGTGCCCACCGCGATTTTATCCCCCAACAGGGAAACATGGAAAACGCCGTTGGACAGCAAACTGCCGTTGGCTACATCAAACAACTCGTAATTATCGCTGGCCAGATCATAGCGCAATACCCCGCCGGACGTACCGACCCACACAGAGCCATCGTCTGCAGCCATGCCTTTCACATTGCGGTTGCCCACACGGAAGTGGCTAAACTTGCCACTGCTGGCTGAGTGTTCGAGCGGAAATTGCCCAGCAACTGGCGGATGATTCGGCGACATCCCGCCCTGAGCAGATGATGCCTGCGGCTGACCACTTTTTTCGCCTTGATTCACGCCAATGATGTACGCGCCCATCGCGATAATGATCACGACAGCAATAATCAGCGCGACACTTTTTATATCCAACTTCACTACGATTTCTCCCTGCAGATCCGGTTAATCGTCTGCATTATTTTGTTATTGTTAGCTTTGCCACGCCCTGGCGCGTTCCTGCCCACACAGCACCGTCCGGAGCTACCGCCAGCGCATAGACATTGTTATCCAGCAATCCGTTCCGACGATTGAAGGTTTGCCAAGTACGACCATCGTAGCGGCTCAAACCTTGATTGGTACCAAACCACATATTGCCGCTGGCATCCTGCGCAATCGAATAAACGATGTTTCCTGCCAGCCCCTGTTTGGTCGTGAGGTTGTGCCAGCGCGTGCCGTCAAAGCGACTAACGCCGCCACCCCAGGTACCCGCCCAAACCTGTTGGTCCTTGGCCACCAAAATGGCAAAAACATAGTTGGGGTTGTACGTTGCCCGACCGTCATTGTGCACGCTCAGATCATGACGATCCCTGGTACCCAGGCCGGTGTTATTGCTGAAAGGCAACTGCTCCTCATTGGGCGCACCCAGTCCCTGCGCATGCGTCCACACCGACCATCGCTTGCCATCAAACATGTTGACGCCGCCTTCGGTGCCGACCCACAGACGCTGTTTGGCGTCCACCGCCAAACCATACACCCACTCGTTTACCAGCTCCTTAACGTAGGTCTTGAATTTACCGGTCTGGCGATCAAATTGATTCAAACCCGCCCAGGTGCCAATCCAGATTTGGCCATTGGTCTGCTCCGCAAACGAGTACACCCAATAATCGGCCAAACCGTGCATGGGAAAATAGGTGCGCCATCCCTTGGGCGTAAGCCGCGACACGCCACCGCCGTTGGTTCCAAGCCAGACATCGCCCTGTTTGTCCGCCAACGCCGCGAAAACGTACTCGTTCGCCAGGCCCGTCTCGCGGGTATAGGTCTGCAGTGCGACCCCATTTTTTAAATTAACCTGCACCGCACCAACAGAGGTACCTATCCATAACTGGTTGCGCTTTGCATCCACGCTCAGTGCGCGGACGTAGACATTGTTGCCGACCTCAAAACTCTCCACCACGCGGTATTCAGGCGCTGCCCAGCAAACGCCAACACCCAGCCAGAGCATTACCGCAGCAACAACGTGCGCCAACCGCCAACAGATCACAAAAACGTCCGCAAATAGGCGATTACGTCTTCCATCTCGCTCTCGTCAAGCAGACCACTGTAGCCGGGCATCACCCCCTGCCCCATGCGCAACACGCCCATCATCGCAACATCCCCCTTGAGCAAGGCGTCCCCTCGAGTAAAATTCGGTGCCCCCGCCATCACGCCCTCACCTGACGGCCCGTGACAATCAACACAATGCTGCATATAAACCTGCTTGCCACGAAAGACATCTGCAGCAATCGCAGATTGCGCAACCAGCAACAATATTGCCGAGAACACGTACTTGGACACTAGCCACCCCCAGGAAAAATATTGGGCGACATTCTAGCAGTGCCCAAAAACGAATACAAAAAAGCCGCCCCTTGGGGCGGCTTTTAAAGTGCGCAAAAAACATCCAGCGTTATTTTAATCCTAAACGCAACCTGCGCTCCGTAAACCATTCCTCGCTGACGTTGGTATTAATTTTCACGTCAGTCACCTCAAAAAACGATGAATGGAAAGTCTGTGCATTCTGCACAAAAACGCGATCCCAGACCCACGCCTTGTCCACCTTCTGCCATTGCAGCAATTGGCGCTTCAGGAAATTCCCCTTGGTATCAAAATAATCAACCCGAACTTTGATACATTCAGCCAGTTGGTCCGATTTTTTGAACCAGGAAACTCTCTTCGAATAAAGCGGCTTGGCCTCTTTTGGCGTACTTTCGACCACATAGTACTGCTGGCCAGACTTATCCTTGTCGATACTGACGACCTTATGCTCATCAGCCTCAATAGCACGCAGACTGATATCACCATAGGTCAGATCCGACCCCAGGAAACTGTCTCCTAAATCACGCACGGAAACGCGCCGAATCTTGCGCAACACCGGCAGGTAAATCCACTGTTCAGCATTTTTATCCACCGCACTGGAATATGCCCAGCGCATAAACGCCGCGCCTTTGGCATCAGGCGGAAATGTTGTGAACAGCGTCATTTTATCGATAACGTCTTCCTGCCCTTTCATATCTTTCCAATAACGCTGATAGACGGTTTTTCTTTCATTCCCCGCCTGATCTTTCAGCGAAATCGTGAGCTGCGAAATCTGATCTTCTCCCGGATACTTGTTATCGCACTGTTTTACAATTTCCAGAGCACTGGGCTGCCCACCTTCGTCCGCCGCCACAGCAAAGGCCGGCACCAACAAAGACGCAACAACAACCCACCTCAAAGAAAGCAACATATTTATTTTTCTCCCATTCATCCTAAGCAGCCCATTCCGCATCAATCGCACACAACCGACAGCAGAACCGCGTTTTGCTCCATGGGCAACCATCATCAGCAACCACCACATAAGTCATCGTTTAACATTCAGACTTCTTTAGAAACAAACTAACACATTCACATCCGAAAATTAAGATTCGCCACAACCGACAACCGTGGATTTCAGCAAAAAACTTCACGCAAAAAAAAAGGAAGGGCTTTACGCCCTTCCCTTTTGATCCATCAGCAGCAATCAGCTTACTTGGTACAAGCAGGATCCGCAGCAGTCTTCGCGCCAGTTACACTGGACTCAGACAAGCAAGGCTCGTAGCCGAAGTAAGTTCTGTCAACCACGCCACCGCTGAATTCAGCCTTCCACAGGCCGTTATCAACGTTGTCGAAGTTATACACAGCTTCTGCCTCATTAAAGCCAATTCTAGACTCGAAACGACCAGACGCGTTAGGAGCTTTGCTCTTGTTCTGGTAGCTCAGGTAAGCAAAGTCGCTATCCATGAACTTGGCAGAGTAGTCGTTCTCGTTGATAGTCAGGGTCTGACCAATCCACGTAGCAGCTACAGTGTCACCAGCATTCCAATCCACGTACTGTTTGGTACCGTTGCTAGCAACGCGACCAGTACCGGCCTTACCTGCTTTAGGGTTGTAGATGCCGCTCATGGAGCGGTAAGCAAACGCCTGGGCATCGCCAGCAGTCATCTCTTGTGACTTGGTGCTATCCAATACTTCCAAGCCCAACCACTGACCGATATCCATCGTTTTGCTGACAGACTTGGTGGTTACACCACCAGTAGTAGTGGAGGTAGTAACGGATGCAAAATCAAACGTAGTTTTGAAATCATCGCCCACTTGATCCAACGTGCCACCGTTATCCGCCAACGTCTGCTTCAAAGTGATGTCCGCAGCTTTAGATGGATCAGCCGTGTTTTGCTTGGCCCAATCGCCAACAGCCAAATTGGTTTCAGCATAGAAAGAACCCGTTGCGTCAGGCTCCTTGATAATCTGGCGACCGTAGATACCAGGCTTGGAAGCGGCAGTAGCACCGGTCACAGGATTGTTGCTGGACATCTGCACGAAACTGATGTCACGGAAGTAGTTGTCCAAGCTTGCGTTAGCACTAGGATCCCCTTCGGCGATGTAAGTGTAGATATACACTTCACCAGAAGGAATACCACCGCCCACTTGACCGTTTTCGCCAGCAACCATGTACTGCACGAAGCCGTCACCCGACGCAATCTTAAAGCAGCTACCGGTATTCTGACAGAACGTCGGCAAGCTCAGATTAGTACCTGAACCTAAGTTTTGGTAACGAACAGCGTCACCAGCAGAACCAGCTCCGCCCGGCAACGCAGCGAAAGCCGATCCACTCATCAAAATTGCGCCTGCAACAGACGCTAGTTTAAATTCCTTACGCATAGCAACCTCCTCAAAATTATGAGCATCATGAATTTACTGCCTTTTATCGCCGCCCCACAATAAGCCAAGATAGCGACACCTGACTGCAACCGAGCAGGGAGCAAGCAGCAGACCCATACACATCCAAATCTAACACCTTCGAAAATACCCGTCAAGATCTCCATATCATTTGAGGGCCTTTCGCCTACATCACAAATTTACACCGATATCCTTAGGGTAGTCTTAGCGACCTTGAGACTTCCCCGCCTACCCTTTGTATCGGACATTGTTAAGAAAAATAAGGTTATTTATCGTTCGCCCGTAATCAATTCTTGTTATGCCGGCATAATCAACTCTTATCTGTCGATACTGGTCCTCCGGAATATGGAATGCCCGGGTTACCGCCATCCGAATGGGACCAACATGACAAACAATCGCTACCGCCCGCCCTTGATGAGCCGCCATGATGTGATCCAAACCTGATTGCAGGCGAACGTTCACATCATGCATGGTCTCACCGCCTTCGGGGGTAAAATTCACCGGATCAGCTTTCCAGGCTGCGTACTCTTGTGGATAAAGGCGCTCAATTTCATCGAAATACAACCCTTCCCAAATGCCAAAACGCCGTTCGCGCAGCCGCTCGTCAAACACGGGGGCAACCCCCGTGACCTGCGACACTTCTGCGGCAGTCATGCGCGTTCGCAACGCGGGACTACAGTAAAGAGCATCAATGGGAACGTCTTGAAAGTACAGCGCAGCAGACTTTGCCTGAATCAACCCTTGGCGAATAAGGGAAGGGTCTTCCCTGTCATCGCAATAAATTCGATCGTTGGGAAAATCGGTCTGACCATGACGGATAAAATAGACCTGGGTACTCGTTTCCTTGGTTCGCATCGTTAGAATTATTCCAGATATTTTTGTTGCCACTGCAGGTACATGTTGTGCACATGATTACAGTAACTCTCCTTATCTGCAAAATTTTTAGGATCGATGGCGTCAAAAACATAGTAATTTGCTCGATTATTTCGACTCGTCATCATGTGCCAGATTTTATGCAACAGCGTGTGTGGAGGGGCCCATTCGAAGTCCTCCTGCGCCTCATAGTGCAGAAATACGGGCAAAATCGGAATGCCGCTACGCAGCGACAGGTCGAAAGCGCCGTAGCGAAATGATTCAAAGATCCGCCGCCCCTTGCACCCACCCTCGGGATACAGGGCTATGCTCTTACCCTGCTGCAGCGTATCCAGTAGCTCGTCCAGGGCCGCCGCACGGGACTCTCGGGATTCTCGATGCACGTACAACGTACCTGCGGCCACACTGATCCGGCCCACAATCCACCAGTCACGCACCTCTATCTTGGCCAGCGAAAATGCATTAAACAACGCAGGAACGCCGATATCCTCAAAGGCAGAAGGATGGTTGGCAATCAAAATGAACTGACCTGGCAGCGGCTTCAGGTTTTTTTGGTGCAATCGCAAATCAACACCGATTGCGTGAACGAAGGCATTACTCCAGAACCGGAACAGCGCGGGATAAAACCTATCGAGCAATGCTTGGGGCAAAAAACTGAGCAGGTACATCACGGCAGTCAACAGGACAAAATCCAGCCACAACACCAACGACTTCACAATTGCGATCAGATAGTAAAGCATGAGGAATCCTTCTGCATGCAATGCACATTTGGCTGATTCTTAACGAAAAAGGGGCCATCTTCAGCCCCCTTGCACAACAAATCCATCACCACTCAGGCCTGGCAGCGCTGCCAGATAGCCCGAATATTATCGGCCAGCCCCATGGGATCAAAAGGTTTGGCTATCACGTCAACCGCCCCCAATTGCTTGTAGCTCTCCACTTCACTAGGCTGTACCTTGGCCGTCATGAACACCACCGGCGTTTTCTCCAGTCCAGGCAGTGCACGCAGTTTCAGCATCGTTGCCGGCCCATCCATCTCCGGCATCATCACATCCAGCAAAATCAGTTGAGGGCAAAATCCTGGGGCTTTCCGTAGGGCCTCAAAGCCATTCTCACATGCCTCAACCGTAAAACCACCAATGCTTTCCAGCGCCAACTTGGCAATCTGCGAAATATCTGGCTCGTCCTCAACATAAAGAATTTTTTGCAAGCCATTTTGTGACATATCACTCCCTCATGCACCCAGCAACTATTCAAAAGATCAACAACCGACTCCCCGACTGGAAACGGCAGGATCATTAATTCCTTTAGTCGGGACTTAATTTGACGAATACTCGTGGTTTTGCGCCGCAAGACAAAGTCCTACAACATCTGTGCCGATCCAACGAGAAATAACAACGACACAATTAGGGTATTCGCCACAAATCAGATCAATAGCGCAGAAAAAAACACCGGCGGACAGTACGTCCGCCGGCAATAGACAGGTTAACCCACCCAGACGCGGGCGTTGCGGAACATGCGCATCCAGGGGCCATCTTCCAGCCAACCTTTTGGCTGCCAGGAATGCTGCACGGCGCGGAATACGCGCTCGGGGTGCGGCATCATGATGGTGAAACGGCCATCGCGACTGGTCAGACCAGCAATACCCTGCGGCGAACCATTGGGGTTGGCCGGATAGGTGCTGGCCGTACTGCCGTCGCTGTTGACGTAACGCAGCGTCACCATGCCCTGAGCACTGTTCAATTGTGCGTCATTGGCAAATAACGCGCGGCCTTCACCGTGCGCCACGGTAATCGGCATGCGCGAGCCGGCCATGCCCGCCATCAGGATCGAGGGCGACTCGGGAATCTGCACCAGCGAGAAGCGCGCCTCGAACTGTTCGGATTCATTGCGCACAAAACGCGACCAGTGATCCGCGCCGTCGATCAGATCTTTCAGCTGCGACATCATCTGGCAGCCGTTACACACGCCCAGACCGAAGGTGTCTTCGCGCTTGAAGAATGCCTCGAAGGCATCACGGGCGCGATTGTTCAGCAGAATGGACTTGGCCCAACCAGAACCGGCGCCCAGCACGTCACCGTAGGAGAAGCCGCCGCAGGCCACCAGTCCCTTGAACTCATCCAGCGCCAGACGACCGCTGATGATGTCGGACATGTGCACATCCACCGCAGTAAATCCGGCACGGTCAAATGCCGCGGCCATTTCCACGTGACCGTTGACGCCCTGCTCACGCAGGATGGCCACACGTGGACGCGAAGTGTTGATGAACGGCGCGGCGACGTTGTCGTTAATATCAAAACTCAGCGACACATTCAGACCGCTGTCCTTGGCGTTCAGCAGGCTGTCGAATTCTTCCTTGGCACACTTGGGATTATCGCGCAGTGACTGCATGTGGTAGGTGGTTTCCGTCCAGGCACGCTGCAGATCCAGACGGGATTCGCTCAACAGGGTGTCGTGACCACGGGTAATTACCAGTTTGTCGCTGTCGTTCAGACTGCCGATGACAAAGCTGTGCTTGCCCAAACCGGCCTGATGCAACACTTCCATCACCGCATCGGTGTCACAGTGACGAACCTGCACGACCACGCCCAATTCTTCGTTAAACAGCGCACGCACTGCATCATCACCCAGACCATCCAGCTTGATGCTGACACCTGTGTGCGCGGCAAACGCCATTTCCGCTACCGTGGCGAACAGGCCGCCGTCGGAACGATCGTGGTAAGCCAGCAGCAGACCATCGCGATTGAGTTCCTGAATGGCATTCCAGAAGGCTTTGAACGCCTGCGGATCATTCAGGTCGGCCGGATGATGACCAATGGCCTTATAGACCTGGGTCAGGGCCGTCGCACCAATGCGGTTGGCACCCTTGCCCAGATCAACCAGGATCAGATCGGTATCGCCTTCGTCGGTACGCAACTCAGGCGTCAGGGTGCGACGCACATCGCCAACTGCGGCAAACGCCGAGCAAATCAGCGACAAGGGCGCAGTCACAGCCTTCTTCTCGCCCTTTTCTTCCCAGACAGTCTTCATGGACATGGAGTCCTTGCCCACGGGAATGGCGATGCCCAATTCGGGACACAGCTCCATGCCCACCGCTTTGACCGCCTCGTACAAACCAGCATCTTCGCCGGGATGACCGGCCGGTGCCATCCAGTTGGCCGACAGCACCACGCGGGACAAATCGGCAATATCCGCCGCGGCCAGATTGGTCAGCGACTCGCCCACCGCCATGCGCGCCGAGGCCGCATGATGCAGCAACGCGATCGGCGTGCGCTCGCCAATGGCCATGGCCTCTCCGGTGTAGCCGTGATAGCCGGACGTGGTCACCGCCACGTCAGCCACTGGCGTCTGCCAAGGGCCGACCATCTGGTCGCGCGCCACCATGCCGGTCACCGAACGGTCACCGATAGTAATCAAAAAGTGTTTCGCCGCCACGGTGGGCAGGCGCAGGATACGATAAGCCGCGTCCTTGATGTCCACGCCAATGGTGTCGAATTCCTGCTTCTGGAACGTACGACGCTTAACGTCACGCAGCATTTTCGGTGGCTTGCCCAGCAGTACTTCCATGGGCATATCGACCGGATTATTGTCGAAATGGCCGTCGCCCACGGTCAGGTGACGCGCCTTCAGCGCCTCACCAATCACCGCAAACGGGCAGCGCTCACGCTCGCACAAAGCCTCGAACAGCTCCAGGCTTTCCGGCGCAATGGCCAGCACGTAACGCTCCTGGGATTCGTTGCTCCAGATTTCCATAGGAGACATGCCGGGCTCGTCGTTGGGCACAGCGCGCAGTTCAAAACGTGCACCACGGCCAGCATCGTTCACCAGCTCGGGCATGGCGTTGGACAAACCACCCGCGCCCACGTCGTGGATACTGATAATGGGATTGCTGCCACCCATCTGCCAGCAACGGTTAATCACTTCCTGGCAGCGACGCTCCATTTCCGGATTGCCACGCTGTACCGAGGCAAAGTCCAGGTCTTCACTGCCTTTGCCGGTTTCCATGGAGGAAGCTGCACCGCCGCCCAAACCGATCAGCATCGCCGGGCCACCCAGCACGATCAACAGCGAACCGGGCGGAATGATGTTCTTTTCCACCTGATCGGCCTGGATGTTGCCGACGCCGCCGGCCAACATAATGGGCTTGTGGTAACCACGCACCTCATCGCCATTGGGGCCGGGGACTTTTTCTTCGTAAGTACGGAAATAACCGCAGATATTAGGACGACCAAATTCGTTATTGAACGCTGCGCCACCCAGCGGACCGTCGATCATGATGTCCAGCGCGGTCACGATGCGATCGGGTTTGCCGTAAGGCGTTTCCCAAGGCTGCTGTGCGCCGGGAATATTCAGATTGGACACGGAAAAACCGGTCAAGCCGGCCTTGGGACGCGAACCACGCCCCGTGGCACCCTCGTCGCGAATCTCACCGCCGGAGCCAGTCGCGGCACCGGGGAAAGGAGAAATCGCGGTAGGGTGATTATGGGTTTCCACCTTCATCAGGATGTGGACCGGCTGTTCGCTGTAGCCGTAGTCGTTGGTGCCGGCGGCCGGATAAAACCAACTGCCCTGCGGTCCCTCAATCACCGACGAGTTGTCCTTGTAGGCCACCAGCACGCCTTCGGGACTCTTGTGATAAGTATTGCGAATCATACCGAACAGGGATTTGTCCTGCGCTTCGCCATCGATCACCCAGTCGGCATTGAAAATCTTGTGACGACAGTGCTCGGAGTTGGCCTGGGCAAACATCATCAACTCCGCATCGGAAGGATTGCGTTTGAGCGCAGTGTAGTTTTCCACCAGGTAATCGATTTCGTCCTCGGCCAGCGCCAAACCCCAGTTGCGGTTTGCGGCGGCCAGTGCCGCACGACCATTGCCCAAAATGTCCACAGTACGCATCGGCGCAGGCTGGGCATGTGAAAACAGAGCCTCGGCATCGTCCGCATCCGCCAGCACACGCTCGGTCATGCGGTCATGAATCAAGGCATCCACTGCACGCAACTGAGCCGCAGTCAGCGCTTGGTTGGAAGTAACGTAGTAGGCAATGCCGCGCTCTACGCGCGCCAGATTGTCCAAGCCACAGTGATGAGCAATGTCAGTGGCCTTGGTGGACCAGGGGGTGATGGTTCCGGGACGTGGCACCACCAAACGCAGTTGCCCGGCAGGTGTCGTCGGTGATACTTGCTGACCATCATTGAGCAAATCGCGCAATGCGCTCAACTGAGCGTCACTCAGGCGAGGCTCGGCCTGGGCAAAATATACGAATTCAGCTACTACCGCAGATACCGACGCCACTTCCGCGCGGATGCTCTGCAACAATTTTTCGATGCGAAAAGGGGATAAAGCCGCTGCGCCACGCAAGGAATACATTACTGTCTCACTCAGTCAAAACAAAAAAGAGCGTTATTCTACTGCATTAGGCGCGACAGGGGCTAGCAATGGCTGCATTCAGACTAAAATCGCAGGCAATAAAAAAGGCCAGCTACCGGTTGCGATAGTTGGCCTTTTAAAGGTTGCATGCGCTGCAGTTGTAAATATAGCCCAGCTAGTATGCGTTTACAAGCCTTGTATTGACTTTTGTGGGCAGTCCATTTAGCAGGCGCCACAAAATCAACTGCAACCACTTGTTTTTCGTAACGACGCAAGCACCGGCGCGTGTTTGTAAAAGAATGTTTCCTCTACCCAAAACCCGCCATTTTGGCGTAAACGCGCTAGCCTGGCAGCGTCATTCCCAAGCGGCGTGCGACCTCTTCATAGGCCTCAACCACACCACCCAGTCCCTGACGAAAACGGTCTTTGTCCAGTTTCTCACGGGTATTGGCATCCCACAGACGACAGCCGTCGGGACTAAACTCGTCGCCCAGCACCACCTCGCCTTTGAACACGCCAAACTCCAGCTTGTAATCCACCAACAGCATACCGGCATCCAGAAACAACTTCTTCAGCACGGCATTCACCTTGAAGGTCAGCTCTTTCATCTTGGCCAACTGCTCACGAGTTGCCCAACCAAAAGTCTCGGCCAGGGACTCGTTCACCATGGGATCGTGCAGCGCGTCATTTTTCAAAAACAGTTCGAAAGTCGGCGGATTCAGCTCCTGCCCTTCGGTCACGCCCAAACGACGCACCAAACTTCCCGCTGCGATATTACGCACCACACATTCAACCGGAATCATCTGCAGATTTTTAACCAGCGATTCATTGTCCGACAGACGTTTTTCCACATGCGTGGGAATACCTGCCTCGGACAGCTTTTGCATGATGAAGACGTTGAAGCAGTTGTTCACCATGCCTTTGCGCGCCAGCTTTTCGATTTTCTTTCCGTCAAACGCTGACGTATCGTCACGAAACTCGAGAATCAGATAATCCGGATTATCCGTCCTGAATACGGACTTGGCTTTACCGGCGTAGAGTTGTTCACGTTTTTCCATGAGGCGACCTTACTGCAATTTCTCGAACATGCGACCCAGAAAATCCCGAGCCGCTTTGGAATTATCCCGACCACCGGAGGCGGTCAGCACTTCAATTTGAGTCTCACTGCCACTGGAGCTCACGTGGAGATGATAAACCTCACGCCCCAAGCCTAACAGCGTGTGGCCTGGCGTAAAACCTTCGTCCACGCCCACCTTACCCAAGCGGATGACCAATTTGCCTGCGGCTTCGTTACGCTCTTCGACGATATAGCCCAAACGGTCCGCTGCACGAACCGCCAGCTTCCAGGCGCGATCGGCTGGCTGCTGAATGGTAATCGACGGAATCTCGGCATCCACGTCCAGCTTGGTGATAATTTTTTCTTTCTTGACCTGCCCCGCCAGCTCGTCGCTGCGCTCTTTGGACAAGCCCATGAACACCAGCATCTGGCCAAGCACTTCAATTTCCAGCTCAGGATCGTTAGGACGGCCCACCCAGACAGGTGCCATGCTGACATCGCCAAACGACTCGAACTGGCCACGATGCGTCAGGTACAGCAGCGTCACGCCGGGTTTGCTGCCAGGCTCAACCCTAATGCGGAATTTATCGCGGGCAAAACGGGTGTCGTAGTGTTTGACCCACTTGGTTTCCAGAATCCCCAGACTGCGGGTTTCCCAATCCAGATCGACGTTGGCCTGGGCAAAAAAATCCCGGGTCATTTGCCATACGGCGTCGGTGTCCGCCTCGACTTCCAGCCAGCGCAGTTGACCGTCGCGCTGCAAACGCACGCTACCGCCCTTGGCCAATACGGGTTCGCGGGCCAACATCGCACCGATCACCGGAATATCAAAATCATCCTTGATATCGGGATCCGTCAAATCCGGCGGCATTTCCAGCGGTTTCACGCTGGGCGCATGCTTGTAAAAACCGGGGTCACTGCTGGCGCATCCCGCCAACACGGCCACGCCAACCAACGTCAGAATAATTTTTGCTGATTTCATGCTGGCCCTACAGGATCTCCGCTTGACGCAATGCCTCGCGAACTGGCGCGTGGAATTTTTCAGACAGCGGCGTCAACGGCAGGCGAATCCCCAGACCAATCAAGCCCATTTCCGCCAACGCCCACTTCACAGGGATAGGGTTGGCCTCCAGGAATAAATTTTTGTGACACAACGCCAGTTTGGCGTCAATGCGGCGTGCAGTGGCAAAATCACCCGCCAGCGCAGCGGCAAATGCCTGATGCATGGCCTTGGGGGCCACATTGGCCGTCACCGAAATCGTGCCCTTGCCGCCCGCTTCGATCAAATCGATACCGGTGGCGTCATCGCCACTGTAGATCTCGATCTGGTCACCGCACAGCTCGCGGATGCGACGGACGCGGGAAATATCGCCCGTGGCTTCCTTGATGCCGACGATGTTACTGACGTCGGCCAGCCTGGCCACCGTTTCCGGCTGCATATCCACAGCGGTACGACCAGGTACGTTGTACAAAATCTGCGGAATGGCCACAGCTTTGGCAATGGCCTTGTAATGCTGCACCAAACCCTCTTGGGTCGGTTTGTTGTAGTAGGGCGTTACCAACAGGCAGGCGTCCGCGCCGCTGATCATGGCGCTGTGGCTCAGCTCAATGGCCTCGATGGTGTTATTGGAACCGGTACCGGCAATCACGGGAACACGTTTGGCAACCTTTTCCACCACAAACCGGACCACATCGCAGTGCTCCTTTTCGCTCAGGGTCGCAGACTCGCCGGTAGTACCGACGGCGACGATAGCGTCTGTGCCGTTGTCAATGTGGAATTCAACCAGGCGGTGCAAACCCTCGTAGTCCACGCTGCCATCATCGTGCATGGGCGTGACCAGGGCCACCATACTGCCATGAAACATGCTTTTCTCCCGCAATTCTTTCGGTAAAAGGCGAATGGTACTGGCCTGCCGAGCCCTTAGCAAGGCCGGAACAGGCTCAAAACATTGAATTTATTCCGCTATGGGTATGACGCCAATTGCAGCGTGGTATGATCATAGCATAACTATCAATAATCCATGAGCCATTCGTCTTACCTGAAGGAGTCCCCACCCATGAGCACCGTGGAGATAAACCAACAAATGCCGGATTTCACTGCGGCCGCGACCAGCGGGCAGACCGTCAAACTCTCCACACTGAAAGGTCAGAAAGTTGTCATTTACTTCTACCCCAAGGACAGTACCCCCGGCTGCACCACCGAGGGTCAAAATTTTCGCGACCAACACCCCGCCTTCGCCAAGGCGAACTGCGTGATCTTCGGTGTTTCTCGCGACAGCATGACTCGCCATGAAAATTTCAAGGCCAAACAGGCATTCCCTTTCGAACTTATCAGCGACGAGGATGAGTCGTTGTGCCGCCTGTTTGATGTGATCAAGGAAAAGAACATGTATGGCCGCAAGGCCATGGGTATCGAGCGGAGTACCTTTCTCATTGACGAGAAAGGCGTGTTACGCCAGGAATGGCGCAAAGTCAGCGTTAAAGGCCATGTGGACGATGTCCTCGAAGCAGTGAAAGGGCTATAAAAATGAACGAAAAACAAAACGACGTAAAACGCTTACTGGTCCTGGATACCAACGTGCTGATGCATGATCCAGGGTGTATTTTCCGCTTCCAGGAACACGATTTGTTCCTGCCCATGGTCGTCCTTGAAGAATTAGACAACAACAAGCGTGGTCACTCCGAAGTCGCGCGCAACGCTCGTCAGGCCAGTCGTTTTCTGGAAGAGCTGATCGGGCAGTGCCCTGATCATCATATTTCCCAGGGTCTGCCGCTGCCCACGACCACCAGTCTGGGCAATAGCGTGAGCAAGTCTGGCAAGCTGTTTTTCCAGACCCACATCATGGATGCCGACCTGCCCAAAGATCTGCCCGGCAACAAGGCCGACAACAGCATCCTGGGCATCGCGATGGCGCTGCAGAAAACCCATCCCGACCAGCCCGTCACCCTGGTCACCAAAGACATCAACCTGCGCATCAAAGCCGCGGCACTGGATATCAACGCCGAGGATTACTACAACGACCGGGTTGTTGAAGACGTCGACCTGCTGTACAGCGGTGCGCTGCAACTGGAAGACGACTTCTGGGACAAACACGCCGAAGGCATTCGCGCCTGGAAAGAAGCCGGTCACAGCTTCTATGAAATTCACGGCGACGACCTGTCCGAGTGGTACCCCAACCAGTACGTGCATGATAAACATGGCGAACTGGATGCCATCGTCCGCAAGGCCGACGGCGACAGCGTCACCATTGAAGTGCTCACCAATTACTTCCACGAAAAAAACAGCGTTTGGGGCATTCATGCCCGCAATCGCGAGCAAAACTTCGCACTCAACGCCCTGACCGATCCCAATATCGATTTCGTCAGTTTGTTGGGACAAGCAGGTACCGGTAAAACCTTGCTGGCACTGGCCGCTGGTCTGATGCAAACCCTGGATGAACGCCGTTACCAGGAAATCATCGTCACCCGCGTCACTGTTCCAGTGGGTGAAGACATCGGCTTCCTGCCCGGCACCGAAGAGGAAAAAATGACGCCGTGGATGGGCGCATTGCTGGACAACCTGGAGGTGCTCACTTTGCACCAGGACAGCGGCGAATGGGAAAAAGCCGCTACGGCGGAACTGCTGAAAAACCGCATCAAGATCCGCTCGCTAAACTTCATGCGTGGTCGTACGTTCCTGAACCGCTACGTCATCATCGACGAAGCGCAAAACCTGACCTCCAAGCAGATGAAAACCCTGGTGACCCGCGCCGGCCCCGGCACCAAAATCGTCTGCATGGGTAACATTGCCCAGATCGACACCCCATACCTGACCGAAACCACATCCGGTCTCACCTATGCGGTGGATCGCTTCAAAAACTGGCAGCACAGTGCGCACATCACCCTGCAACGGGGCGAGCGTTCTCGTCTGGCCGATTACGCGTCCGAAATTCTCTGACGCCAACGAAAAAGCCCCTGGCGAATATCGCCAGGGGCTTTTTTTGTTTTTGGGTCGCTACGCCGGCGGCGGTAACGGCCCCTCCGGCGGCTGCGGCCAGGCATTAAGCACCGCCTTGACCAGGGTTGCCAGCGGGATGGCGAAGAACACCCCCCACACTCCCCAGATGCCACCGAACACAATAATCGCCAGCACAATTGCCACTGGATGCAGCTTCACCGCCTCAGAGAACAGCAGCGGCACCAGCACGTTACCATCCAGCGCCTGAATCAGACCGTAAGCGGCCATCAGATAGAAAAACTCCGTGGTCCAACCCCACTGGAAAAATGCCACCAGCGCTACCGGAATGGTCACCAGCGTGGCGCCTACAAACGGCACCACTACCGAAATACCCACCAGCCAGCCCAACAAGGCCGCGTAGTTCAGCCCCATCAGCGCAAACACCAGCCAGGACACCGCACCCACGATCACGATTTCCACGATCTTGCCACGAATGTAGTTACCAATCTGCTGATCCATTTCAGCCCAGATCTGGCTTACCAGCGCATGGTCTTTGGGCATGTACTGTCCGGCCCAGCCCAGAATTTTTTCTTTGTCCTTGAGGAAGAAAAACACCAGCAACACGATCAGAATGGAGTACACCATCCAGGTAATGATGCCCTGAATCGATGCCAGCGAGGCTGCCCACATCCGTTGCCCCAGCGAACCCGCCTGGGAATTGATGCTGAGCATCATCTGCTCCACTTGCTCGGCGCTAATCAGGCTGGGATATTTTTCCGGCAATGTCATCAATATCTGCTGGATATGCTTCACCATCCACGGCATCTCAATGAAAAACCGCGTGATCTGTTCGTAAAGCAAGGGAGTCAGCACTGCCAAGGACAACACCATGCCACCCATGAACACCACAAACACACTGATCGCCGCTGGCTGGCGCTTTACCCCCAGCCGCTGCATGCGTAGCACAACCACTTCAAGCAGATAGGCGATCACCACCGCAATCAGCAGCGGCGCCAACATTTCGTTGAAAAAAATCACCAGACCAAACAAGGTCACCAGCACCAGCGCCAAAATCACCACCTGGGGATTGGTGAAATAGCGGTGATACCAATTAATTAGCCACTCAATCATTTCTGTTTCCCCAGGGTTTTCAGCCGCTCATAGTGCAGGGCAAACACTTGCTCCAGCTCGGCAATCACTTCCAGTTTATTTCGCCCTTGCATGACGTGCTGCGTCACCAGGGTAGAGGTTTCATCCAACATTTTGGCCTTGTCCAACATAGGGTAAGAGGCAGACAGACGCTTGATCGCGCCAACCACCGTTTCGCCGGGTTTGGGCGCAACCCATTGGGGCTCAGGTAATGCTACATCCTGTTCCTTCACCTGTTCGCGGAGGAAGCGGGCAAAATCAAGCACGCTGCCACGCTTGGCTTCATCAAGCTCGCGAAACAGGTTAATTAGCTGTTTTTCTTGGGATTTCATTATTCTTGCTTGAGATGGAAAACAGGTGGTTTGCGGCGTTCTTTCATCAAATCCAGAACAGATACCAGGGCCACAATCAGTCGGTCGGTGGTGTGCTGCGAATCCTGCCATTGCTCACGGGCAGTTTGCAATAGGTCGGCGATATTATCCGGTGTTTTTCTGCCTGCCTCCATGATCATGTCCTCAATCATGCCCGGCTTGAGTTCTGGCCGAAATAGCAATCCCACCAAGTGTTCGGAGGGGCGAATGGCAATCCAGCGCCCCTGATCATCCACCAGCAGCGGCAACACACCCTCTGGCAAAGCCACCGAGCCATTGGCCATCACCAGTACCTTGCGCCCTGCCACCGCCTGCGCAATGGGATCTTGCTCGGCCCCCGGGGCAATATGCGCCGTCGTCCAGTACGCGTTATGGAACGGCTGGTCGCTGGGCTGACCACCTGCGTACTGGGCCAGCAATAATGCTCCAAACCCCAAACCCACTACCGGTCGCTTGGCTTTTTCAAAACTGGCGATCAGGCGCAATTCATCCGCCAGCCAGGGCATGTGTTCGCTGTCACCCACCGGCCAACTGGCACCCAACAGAAACAGCGCATCGAATTGAATGGCAGAGCCGGGCATATCCTGTCCCACAAAGGGCCGGACGTAGCTGAAGCCAATATCCCGCTTCTCCAGTTGCCCTTCGATCAGACCCAGAAATTCACTGTAGTTGTGTTGGATAACTGCGTAATTTTTCATAGCCGACTCCCTGGGGCAAGGATGAACCGGAGCGCGCTAATCAATCGACGCCTGGATGTTCTTTGCAGTAGTCGCGCGCGAACTCCAGCAGTTCTTCCATCGCACGCTGGCGGAATTTTTGTTTTTGATGCACAAACGAGAAGGGACGATCCAATGGTGGATCCAGCGGAATCGCTACCAGCGTTTGCAGTTTGAGTTCTTTGCTCAGGGTCGCACGCGACAGCACGGTGATACCGATGCCCGCTTCTACCGCCCCTTTGATGGCTTCGGAGCTGCCCAGTTCCATGATGACGTTCAGCTCCGTGGTGTTCAGACCCACCTCGGCCAGATAATCCAAAATGACTTCGCGAGTGCCCGAACCTTCTTCGCGACAGATGTACGGGTATTCGAGCAACTCATGCGGGCTGATTTTCTGCCGCTGCGCCAAGGGATGATCCGGCGGCACAATCGCCACCAACTGATCTTCCTTGCACAATTCCACTGCCAGGTTCTTGTTGGCAACAGGCGCTTCAACCACGCCCAGATCGATGACATTGTTCTCAACCATGGAGACAATGCCTTCGGTGTTGGAGACTTTCAAGCGCACACTGACATCAGGGTATTTATCTTTAAAATCACCCAGCAGTGCCGGCAACATGTATTCCGCAATCGTGGTGCTCGCACCAATGATCAGCACGCCACTGACTTCGCCGGTCAGCTCACGCACTGAATTTTCCATGCGCGCATACAGATCAAAAATTTCGCCGGCGTATTCGTACACACGCCGCCCCGCTTCGGTCAGGCTGATACGATTGTGGGTGCGATCAAACAGGCGAGTATTGAAATGTTCTTCCAGCTGTCTAACCTGGAACGTCACGGCGGGCTGCGTCATATGCAGCGTTTCCGCAGCTTTGGTGAAGCTTAACAACTTAGCTACTGTGTGAAAGACCTGAAGTCGCCGATCGGCCATGGTGTCCTTCTGGCGTGAGGAAGTTAATCCAATGATAATATCAACTAATATGCTAAATTCAAACCGTTTATTGGCCAGCGAGAAATGTGCATGAACAAAGCGTGGAAATCACTGGATCTGGAAGGCGGCGGACTGCAAACCATTAACCAGGCACTCACCGCCCGCATGAAACATCACCGTGCTGCTTATGCACTTTGGCTGCTGTTCCCCCTCGGACTGCATCGTTTTTATCTGCAGCAATTCGCGCCGGGCGTGTTTTTGATTTTGCTTGCTGATGCATTGGCCTTGTTCGGCGGAATGCTTTTTTCCATGCTACCTGGCTGGGTGTTTCTGCTGCCGCTGTTGGCTGTGGGAATCTACGAGGCGATCTGGATTGATCGTCGCGTTAGTGCTTACAACAAAGAGCTACGGATGAAACTGTATCTGCGTCACGATCATGCGCCGCCGGCCCATTACCAGGGACGCGTCATCGACAATGAGCAACTCATCGAATCGTTTCAGCAGGAAAAAGAACAGGAGACCGTGGGAGGAACTGCAAAAGCTGCTGCACCAACCCTGGGAAAACAGCACATTTTGTCGTTTGCCGAACAGGAAAAACTTCTCAGAGAAATGAAAAAGCCGCGCGACCATCGCTAAGATCACAAACCACCATTTGCATCCATCACGAGTGATCGCGCACCAAACGGAATTGCGCCAGTAACTCGTGCAGTTCTGTAACCAATCCCACCAACTGCTGCGCGTTGGTCGAACTGGTTTGCGCCGATCCCACCACTTGCGTTGTGCCTTGCTGAATCATGATGACGCTGCGCCCCACATCGCCAGTCACCAGTTTTTGTTCGTTCATCGCGTTAGCAATTTGGGTATTCATTTCACTGATCCGCGCAATGGAGCCGGTAATTTCCGCCAGCGCTTCGGCCACTTCGGCAACGCGCTCCACGCTCTCGTCGGTTTTGCTGCGCGCCGCACTCATCGCGTTCACCGCACTACCGGTTCCTGCTTGAATGCGTTCGACCATTGCCTGAATTTCTCGCGTGGATTCGTGGGTTCGACTCGCCAGGGTTCGAACCTCATCAGCCACCACCGCAAACCCCCGCCCTTGCTCACCGGCACGCGCCGCTTCAATGGCGGCATTCAATGCCAGCAAATTGGTTTGTTCGGCAATGCTTTGAATCACGCTCAACACGCTACTGACATTTTCACTGTCTGCCACCAAGCGCTGCACCACCTCACCAGCGGCCTGTACCTGATTCGACAGATTATCGAAATCACCGATCGAGGCAGAAATCACCTGTTTGCCTCTGTCTGAGGCCTGATCCACCTGCCGGGCAGCCGTCGCTGCATCCGTCGCATGACTCGCGACCTCTTGTACCGTGGCTGACATTTGCGCCATCGCCGCTGCCACCTGATCAGTCTGTCGCTGCTGCTGCTCAATCTGCGCAGCCATATTGCGTGAATCGTTAGAGATATCCTGACTGGCGGCCATCAATTGTTTGGCGGCCTCATCAATTCTTGCCAGGTCCTGCCTGAGGTTATCAGCCATTTTGTTGACACTATCTGCAATCACGCCCAGCACGTCATTGCTCTGCAAACTGCACTGAAAGGTCAGGTCACGATTGCCCACGGCATTGGCAACCTCAGCCAGTTTTTCCAAGCGTTTGACCAATACGGTTTTGACCAGGGAATAATTCACTAAGCCAATGGAAACGCCCGCAATCCAGCAACTTACGGAAAACAACCAAAACATCCCGTCATGCACGGTGACAAACATTTGCGCATAAAACGGAAACACCACGCCCATCAGCATGCCGAAACCCATGCATGCCCAGAATAGACGGCGCAGTACGCTACTGCCTTGTTTCATTAACTACCTCCTCGTATCACCACAGAACTTCAGCAAGGAGTGTGCCCAGATACCTGAGACCTATGTCCGCTGATACATCGCCAGATAGGTCTCGCGCTTGAGCACCGCCCGCGCCGCCACCGCCAGCAGATCCTGCAAATGCTCGGCGCGATGTACGCCCACCAGCGCGGTGCCGATACCCGGCGTCGAACGGCAAAACTGCAGCGCCCGTTGCGCCGAATTGGCCAAGGTCGGCGTCGCCAGCAACAACGCTTCACTGCTGTACTGCGCCAGCCGTCCCTTCATCAGGCTGTGACTGCCCATCACATACAGTTTTAGCTGCCAGGCAGCCTGCAAGGTCGAAGCGATATTGTCCTGGCCGGTGGCCTGATTGAAGCGGGTAAAACCTTCGTTCATCACCTGATTGAACGGCAGTTGCACCAGACGAAAATGATGCTTGCCATCATTCTTGCCGGTGACTTGTTGTGCAGCCTTTTCTGCCAGCCCCATCATTGAGGTCAGTGACTGAAACAGCGGATGATCGGTTTCCACCCGAAAACCATCGAAGGTGGAAATGCCGTAGTAGCGTAACCGCCCTTCGGCCACCGCCTGCTCCAGTTGCACGAACACGGACAGCAGTCGCTGATTGAGTTTTTCCTTGCCGATGCGTTCGATGTGGACTTCCGGCTGATCCACCAAAAATGCATCCAGCGTCTCCAACCCCAGCAACTGGCGCGACAAATCCAACTGATAGTTGATGTATTGCGGTGTCAGCAGATGCGCGCCTTTGGCCAGGTCGTCCATCGTGCCCAAACCAGCCTGCACGATTTCCTTTTCAAACCAAGCGGCCATGTCCGCAGGACGACCACCACGCAGGGTCAAAAATCCGCCTTTGGAAACCACAAACATTGCCTCGCGCGGCACGCCCCCGGCCATCGCATCACGAATACCGGCACCGATCGCCGCCAGCGAACGACCGTAGCGATAGTGCGCAGCGGTATCGATCACATTCACGCCCTGTTGCAGCGCCTGACTGACTAATTGCCCCAGCACCGCATCCTGCTCGCTGCTGGCTTCGCCGGGAAACGTCCCCAGCCCCAGCGAACTCAGCTGAATCCGGGTTTTGATAAATTCACTGAAATGCCCCTCACCCACCTGGCCGGCATGCGCATTCGCGTACGCGCCAGTGGCTTCTGGCGTGGCCCAACCTGGAATCAGATTCATGAAACTGCCTCGACGGTTTGAAACAACGGATGCTCCCGCAACAGTTGCGCCAGGCGGTCGCGAACCTCGTCGCGAATCGGCCCGGTTTGAGGCGGATCGATGCGCGACTGGAACAACTGCGGAAAATAATCCTCATCTTCGTCCTGATCCCAGTCCACCGCCCGCAACAATTGCTGCGCCTGTACAGGCAGCGCCAGCGGTAAATCCCGCCCCGACAACAAACCCCACACACCCGTCCAGCAGCGCGCCAAGGCCAGCGGGTGATAACCGCCGCCACCGAGCACCGCCAGTCGCGGCACGTTATTCTCTCCGCGCGGCGAATGCGTGATGATTTGCTCCACTACCCGTAAAAACTGCTGGGTCGAGATACGAAATTTTCCCAACGGATCAGGTCGCAAAATATCGGTGCCCGCCTGCAGCACCACTGCATCCGCAGCAAAATGCTGCAGCACTTTGGGCCACAGCGCCGAAAACACCGCATCGTATTCCGCATCATGCACATCACGCGGCAAGGGCAAGTTCAGCGCATTTCCCAACGGACCACTGTCCTCGATGCGACCACCGGCGAACGGATAGGCGTAGTCCGTATCCATGTGCAGCGATACGGTCAGTACCTGCGGATCATCGGCAAAAGCCAGCTCCACACCGTCGCCATGATGGGCATCGATATCGAGATAAATCACCCGCCATCCCTGACGACGCAAACGCAAAATCGCCAGCACCGGATCATTGAAAAAACAAAAACCGCGCGCCTGATCCGCGCGGGCATGATGCATTCCGCCCGCCGGGCTAAACGCCATGCGTCCGGCGATCACCTGCTCGGCCGCAGCGATACTGCCACCGGTCGCGGTTGCTGGCGTCGAAAACATATTGCTGAAAAACGGATTCTCCAGCGTACCCAATCGATAGCGCTGACGGAATTCGGCGGGCACCTGTCCCTCGGATTCGCAGCGCTGCAGGGCCGCCACATAGTCGGCGGTGTGAAATTGCTGCAACTGTTCGACACTGGCCTGGGGCGACGGCAAATACTCGTCCGCACTCATCGCGTCGTAGGCGTGAATCAAATCGGTAGTCAACGAGACCCGGGGAATCGCCAGCGGGTGATTGGCGCTATAACGGTGGCCCCGATAGCGATCAGAGCCGATGAATCGGGCCACACGACGCGGCGGGTTCAATCGTCCACCGCAGCTTGTTCCATGCGTGAATGCAGATACAGGTAAATGTGCCGCGTAGTGCGCACTGCCATGCGCTCGGCCCGGGGCGGCAAGGCGTCGTCGCGCTGCTCGTTCAGGCAGTTGCGGTAGTACACCAGCTCGCGCACGTTATCGCGCACGGCATTCAGTGACGGGTCACCTTTGACGAAGGCTTTGTGGGCACTGAGCAAGTCCACCGAGTCCTGCATGTCACAGCCACGAAACTCGCCGAAGCCATCCAGCATCTGTTTGACCAGGGGCTCCAGTTGGTCCAGCAGCTCGACCAGCGGCGGCAAGGCGTTGCCCTGCAGGTCCGCCTCCAGCCCCAGCAAAACATCATCCACCAGCGCCAACTTTTGCTGCAAAATTTTATGTTTATCCATTGTGCTCACCGGCCGCTAAAGAGATATCAGCAAACATTAGCATATAACGCTACGCTAATTAACGACTGCAAAAAGGAGATCTTTATGTCCGTACGCATCCAGAGTGTGAAACTTAACCATTTGGAATACAACACAAATCGTGATCCAAAATCGTATCGCCGCCATCCGGGCGAAGACTTTTCACTGGCGGCCCGCCTGACTGGCCAGGGCACCGCCAAGGTCCGTTTTGAGGTCGGCGGCAAGGTGGTTTGCGAGCAGGCCGTCACCTTGCCCGGCAGTTTCCAGTGCCAAACCAAGTTTGACCAGTGCGGAACCTACCTGGGCAAACTGGTGGTTGATGGCGGCAGCGAACAACCCCTGCGGCTGGATGTGGTGGAGCATCATTGGTAGTCCGACAATAAAAAACGCCCCGGAAGTCCGGGGCGTTGTCTCTGTCGAGCAAAGCAACCTAGCAAGCGTTGATACGCTTCTTATCGATTTCCTTCGCTGGGGCTTTACCCTCTCTTTCCGTCATGTATAGGTCGAAATAGCCCTTGCCATATGTGACTTCGACGCCGTAGCTCGCTCCTTTTTTCGGCGAAATTGCAGATTCGACACGGGTTGAGCCCGTACGTTGCAGCATGGTCGAATGCTCGAAAACCACCTCGAGATAACTCATTCGGTCGGTAGGCAAGCCGATGATCTTTTTGTTCTCATCTAATTTCACCTTCCCTTCGATTTGAAATTTACAACCTTCCGTAATGGTATAGATAAACATCGTTGCCTTCGTACTGGACAGTGGTCCAGTGCTTATTTTGGTGATCACCTCAATATTGTTTTCTGGCGTACTCTGGTAATTTTTAACGCTGGCGCAACCAGACAAAGCTAATAGCGGTATCAGCAATAAAGGTAAAAAATGTCTCGTCATCAATTCCATGACATGACCTCCGTGTTAGCCATTGGCCAAGTCAGGACAACCGCGGATACTGCCGTCAGCCCAACCTTTCAGCGCGGTAACGATTTTTTCATAGGGATTAAAAATTCCCATCTTGGCATAGTAAAGGTCAAGGTTTGTATTCGACTTACCTGAAGATTTTATGTCGGCAAGGACAATAAACATACCGTCATTTGGCATGTCTGGTTTTACTAATGTAAACGCCCCTTCTTCCTTAACCTGAAGCGCAATTTCCACGTAATTCTTTTTGACATTTACCGACGGTTTATAGGTTATGTACTTAATAATCTCTCCGCCGTTCGACATAGTAGTCGTTGATTTAATTTTCACACTTAAACATTGATTTGCTTTGTCAGAAAGATTTTTTGAAACATCATTGAACGGTTTACTTACTGAATACACTTCCGTTGGCTTGCCATTACCTTCCAATACTCCCTGGCGCAGTTCCTCCGTCGTCATCGGAACCTTCATCATCATTCCACAGGCACTGGTCAAAGTAGCTACAGCCAATACCGATGCTAACGTCTTAATTTTCATACACTCTCCTTGGTCACGTTTATCGATCCTGAGCCAGGGATTTCGACCAAAAAAGATGCTAACTTAAGTTTTCCCTCCCCCAACAACCTACGGATCTAGCATAACCAGATTAAAACTGCGGATTTAGCAGCAAAGATGCCAAAACGGCGCAGAGAACCGCAAAAACAAAAAGGGAGGCCAAGCCTCCCTTTTTTATTCCGATCGGCAGTGCCAATCAGCTCATGTACTGCCGCGCCGAGCAGACATTGTGTACCGAGGAAAATCCCAGTTGCTGTAACACATTTTTGGCCTGGGCACTGCGCATGCCGCTGGCGCAATAAACCACCACGGGCTTGTCGGCGCTCAACATGTCACGCGCAATCTGCGCCAGGGCCTGCAGAGGAATATTGACCGCACCGGGTGCCCCATCAGCCGCATATTCGTGTGGTCCACGCACATCCACCAACTGAGCCCCTTCAGCCACCAATGCCCGCGCTTCTGATCCACTGATAAACATAATTTCTAGACTCCACGATAATAATCCCAATGACTTATATATTAGCGTTTGCTTATTCTTGATTCAAGAGAGAGACTGCGCAAAACTGCAAACCACTTGACACTTTCCCCCGAAAATCCTGTAATTAGCCGATGATGGATCATCAATATCCCACGCCCAGCAGGGGCACTCGCACTCTTACCGACCGTTTTCCTGGAGTTCTACAACCTTGAACGATATCCCCTTAAGTGCGCTATTCATCGCGCTTGGAATCCTGTTGCTGTTATCCGCGTTTTTCTCCAGTTCCGAAACCGGACTGATGACGCTCAACCGCTATCGCTTACGCCACCTGGCCAAAATTGGTCATGGCGGAGCCAAGCGGGCAGAAAAGTTACTGCAACGCCCCGATCGCCTGATCGGCATGATTTTGATCGGCAACAACTTCGTCAACATTCTTGCCTCGTCCCTGGCCACGATTATCGCCATGCGCCTGGGCGGTGAGGCTGGCATCGCCATTGGCGCAGGTTTGCTCACCTTAGTGCTGCTGATTTTTGCTGAAGTTGCGCCCAAAACCCTGGCAGCAATGCACCCTGAACGGATTGCGTTTCCGGCAGCGTACATTCTGGGACCATTACTCACCATCCTTTACCCGGTTGTCTGGGTGATCAACTCGCTGGCCAATGCCTTGCTGCGTCTGCTGGGCGTTGACACCAAAAATTTATCTGGCGATCAAAGCCTCAGCCATGAGGAGTTGCGCACGGTATTGCACGAGGCCGGCGGCATGATCCCCAAGCGCCACCAGAAAATGCTGGTGAGCATTCTGGATCTGAACAAAGTCGCGGTCGAAGACATCATGGTGCCGCGCAATGAAATCACCGGCATTGATCTGGAAGATGATCTGCCAGAAATTGTCGAGCAAATGAGCCACAGTCACCACGCACGCCTGCCGGTGTATGAGGGCGACATCAACAATGTCATCGGTGTGGTCAATCTGCGCCACGTACTGCATCTGTTGGGCCGCGAAGATTTTGACAAAGCCATGTTGCGGGAACTGCTGACCGCCCCATATTTCATTCCCGAAGCCACCCCGCTGACCACGCAACTGCTGAATTTCCAGCGCGAGGAAGAACGCGTGGCAATGGTAGTCGATGAATATGGCGACATTCAGGGTCTGGTCACCCTGGAAGACATTCTGGAAGAAATCGTCGGCGAGTTCACCACCGATCCGTACGCCACCAGCCGCGACATTCATCCGCAGGATGATGGCAGCTACCTGGTGGACGGCGGCGTCAACATCCGTTCGCTCAATCGACAAATGGATTGGCAACTACCGGAAGATGGTCCCAAAACCCTCAATGGTGTGATTACCGAATACCTGGAAATCCTGCCCGAACCGGGCACCAGCGTGAAAATCAACGGCTATCCGATTGAAGTGGTTCAGACCAGTGGTAATGCGGTAAAAACCGCCCGCATCAACGCCAACCTGCGGGCAGTTCCTAGCAAAGAAGTCAGTGAAGGTTAGAATGGGCGGCGAAAATCGTCGCCACGCCCAGTGAGATCAGCAGCACCTGCTGCACACCATCACGAGCGGAAGTGCGTTTGTGCAGTGACGGAATCAAATCCGCCACTGCCACGTATATGAAACTCGCCGCCGCAACTGCCAGCACGTAAGGCAAGAATGGCTCGGCGGCAGACAGGCTGAAATACGCCACCAAGCCCCCCAGTACCGTGGTCAGGCTGGACAGCACGTTGTACAACAACGCCTTGGCGCGGGTAAATCCGCTGTTGAGCAACACCGCAAAATCACCAACCTCTTGCGGAATCTCGTGAGCCGCCACCGCCAGAGCCGTCACCATCCCCAGATGAATGTCGGTCAAAAACGCTGCCGCAATCAAAATTCCATCAACAAAGTTGTGCGACGCATCACCGAACAGCACCAGCGAACCTGACAGCTTGTTATTACCGTGATGATGATGGTCATGATCATGGTGGTGATCGTGCGTGTCTTCCGGGGTATGCACCTCGCAGGCAGCCGAATGGCAGTGACGCCACAGCACCAGTTTTTCCAGCAGAAAAAACACCAGGATGCCAATCAGCACGGCGAACGTGATGTTGTGCGAGTCGGTCACAAATTCAGATTCCAGCGCGTGTGGCAACAAGCCCAAAAACGCGGCGCCCAACAACGCGCCGATCGCGTAGCTCACCAGGTGTGGCAGACTGCGGCGACGGATGTGTTCAGGAAATAACAGGTAAACGCTGGCAGCCAGTACACTGAGTACGCCACCGAGCAAACAGAAGATCAGAATCCAGGAAAGTGTCGTCATAATTTCTCCGGGCCGGCATAATACGCTTTTAGCCGCCGTTGTCCAGCCATATCAATGAGGCCATTCGACCGGTGCGTGATTGCCGCCGGTAGGAGAAAAAACAGTCAGGCTGACTGAACGTGCAGTACTCGCCGCCGTAAATCGCGTCCACGCCACAGGCTTGCAGCCGCAAGCGCGCCAACGCATATAAATCCGCCAGAAAATGCCCGGGACGATTGACAACAAATGCCTGCGCCGCCTGAGCTTGGTGATCGACAAACGCCTGGCGCACTTCACCACCCACTTCAAACGCGGCAGGTCCGATGGCCGGCCCCAGCCAGGCTAATAGTTTTTCCGGTGCCACGTCCATTTTGCTGACAGTTTGCTCCAGCACGCCGTTCACCAGCCCTCGCCATCCGGCATGAGCTGCGGCCACGCTGCGGCCGTCACGGTCACAAAACAGCACCGGCAGACAGTCCGCCGTCATCACCGCACACACCACGCCGCGCGCATGGGTGTAAGAGGCATCGGCTACCGCGCCCACCTGCCCCGGCCCGGCGGGCACCGCAACCGTGCCATGCACTTGTTGCAGCCACACCGGCTCTGCCGGCAGTCGCAGGGAATCACGCAGCAGGCGACGATTTTCCAGTACGTGCGCAATGTCATCACCCACGTGATCCGCCAGATTCAGTCTATCGTAGGGTGCGACACTCACCCCACCGGCGCGGGTGGTGGTCAAGGCACAAACCCCAGTCGGGGCCGGCCAGTTAGGGCGCATCAACTCAGTAATCATCGGGGCTCAAATCTGCGGCATCACGTTCCAGCACAGCGATCAGATCCAGCATGTCCTGTGGCATCGGCACTTCCCAGGACATGTGCTCGCCGCTTTCCGGGTGAATAAAACCCAGCTTGGCCGCATGCAGCGCCTGACGCTTAAAGCCGCGCAAGGCGGTTTTAAGTTCTTCGCTCGCCCCGGCAGGAATACGCAGACGACCACCGTACAGGGTATCGCCCACCAGCGGATGACGCAGATAGGCCATATGCACCCGGATCTGGTGGGTACGGCCAGTTTCCAGATTGACCCGCAGCAAACAGTGGCCGCGATACTTGCCCAGCAGTCGGTAATGGGTTACCGCTTCCTTGCCGTGATGTACTACCGCCTGACGGGTACGCTGGGTGGGATGACGGTCAATGGGCTTGTTTACCGTGCCACCGCCGGTCACCAAGCCGTTGATGATGGCGCGGTACTCGCGTTCAAACGCCCGCTCTTGCAACTGCTCCACCAGATGAGTGTGCGCCTTGAAACTCTTGGCAATCACCAACAAGCCGGTGGTGTCTTTATCCAGGCGGTGAATCACGCCAGCGCGCGGCAGGGTTT
>JAOUHV010000033.1 GCA_029884425.1 Gammaproteobacteria bacterium | reverse complement strand
CGGCAAGGCCCACGTGATCAAGTCGCACCACAATGTGGGTGGCCTGCCCGAGCACATGAAGCTGAAACTGCTGGAACCACTGCGCGAATTGTTCAAAGACGAAGTGCGTAAGCTGGGCGTGGAGCTGGGGCTGCCATACGACATGGTTTACCGTCATCCGTTCCCTGGTCCAGGTCTGGGTGTGCGCATTCTGGGTGAGGTGAAAAAAGAATACGCCGACGTATTGCGTCTGGCCGATCATATTTTCATCGAAGAACTGCGCAAGCATGATTTGTACGACAAAACCTCGCAGGCATTTGCAGTGTTTTTGCCAGTGAAATCCGTAGGCGTAACCGGTGACGGTCGTCGTTATGAGTGGGTGGTGGCGCTGCGTGCAGTGGAAACCATCGACTTCATGACGGCGCGTTGGGCGCATCTGCCGTACGAGTTCCTGGATCATGTTTGCCGTCGCATCGTCAACGAAGTGGCTGGTATTTCCCGCGTGGTTTACGACATTACCGGCAAGCCGCCGGGCACCATCGAATGGGAATAAACTTCGACTCCGCCAATCCGGCGGAAATCGATGCCTACTGGATGCAACACGCCCTGACTTTGGCGCAACGTGCCGAAGCTCAGGGTGAAGTTCCGGTAGGGGCAGTGTTAGTTCTCGATAATCAGATTCTGGCCGAAGGCTGGAATCTGCCTATCTCCAAGCATGATCCAACGGCGCACGCAGAAATTCAAACGCTGCGCGCCGCCTGCGAAAAAATTCAGAATTATCGTTTGCCGCGCGGCACCACGTTATATGTCACTCTGGAGCCTTGCCCTATGTGTGCGGGAGCGATGGTGCATGCGCGTGTTGGGCGAGTGGTGTTTGCGGCACCTGATCCGCGCACCGGCGCGGCAGGTACGGTGTTTCAGTTGCTGCAGAATGATCAGCTGAACCATCGCTGCGATCTCAGCAGCGGTGTGCTGGAATCGCAAAGCGCTGAGATGCTGCGAGCGTTTTTCAAAGCCAGACGTTAGTGCGCGACGCTATCCTGAGGCAAGTCAAACGGTAGCGTAACTTCTACCACGCAGCCGTTGGCGGGTGCGCAAGTGACGTTGATGCTGCCGCCATTATTTTCAATCAACTGTTTGGCAATGCTGGCACCCAATCCCAGGCCACTGTGGCGACGATTGGATGCGTCATCTGCCATCGAAAAATAATCAAACATTTTGCCGACTTGTTCTGCACTCATACCAGGGCCGGTGTCTTCAATACGAAAACGAATAATTGCCTTGTGATTTTGCGACAGCAATTGAGTTGTTAATTTGACGTGGCCAGTGCGAGTGAATTTCACCGCATTATCAACCAGTGGCAGGATGCCTGAGTCGATGCAGTGTTTGTCGATGATCAGTGAATGTGGAATATCGGGATCATCTTCGATGATGAATTCCAGATTTTTTTGTTCTGCCGTATCAATGTATGGACGCAAGCGAGGGAACAGATAGCTTGATAGGTTCATCAGTTCTTTTTCTGACTGATAGCTGCCTTGTTCCAATTGAGTCAGGGTCAAAATGGTGTTGACCAATGACAGCAGGTTTTCGCCGGAATGCTGAATGATGTCCAGGCTTTCTTTGTGTTCGGCGCATTGTTCGGACTGTTTTAGCAACGAAGCCATACCAATGATGGCATTGAGCGGAGTGCGTAATTCATGGCTGATGTTGGCCAGAAAGCGACTTTTGGTTTGGTTGGCATCGTCCGCTTTTCTGAGTGCGTCGACCAGCTGTTTTTCCTGATGAACTTTGTCGGTGATATCAGCGGCAAGCACAATCGCGCCGGCAAACTGGCCATTTTCGCTGAGAGGAACACCAGTAACTGACAGAATAGTCGATTTACCATATGCCGAGGTGTACGGGATATTAATGCTGAGGCGCCGGCCGTCGAGCAGTTGGCGGGCAAAACTGCTTAAGCCCGCTTTGGCTAGGTTGGGAATTTCAAGGAAACGCTGCCCCAGCATGTGGTGGCGTGTGTTTGGCGGTACGCCAAGTATCTCGTGCATGTTGCTGTTGATGTAAGAAAAACGGCTGTTTTTGTCGATAAACAAAATGCCAATCGGCGAGTGTTCCAGAATGTTCTGATTAATTTCGTACAGGTTTTGATATTCCTTGCGCGAAATCTCCAGTTGGCGAATGTATTTTTGAATATCGTCAATATTGCGTGTTGTGCCCTCAACGCCTTGTGCCTGATTGTTGCTGTCAAAATAATACTGGGCATTGGTAGCTACCCAAACCAGTTGGCCATCTTTGCGTACCAGTTGTGACTGGTAATTGAGGAGCAGTCCATTATTGTCGGCAACCAGGCGAATCATGTGATCGCGACCATTGGGGTTGACATACAAGTCGGAGATTTGTGTTCCGAGCAGTTCTTCGGGCGTGTATCCCAGCAGCGTTTTGACGGACGGTGAGACTATGATGATTTGGCCAAGGACGTTGGTTCGAAAATAGGTATCCTGCATATTATTCAGGATGCTCGACAGGCGTGCTTCTGATGCACGTAATTGTTCCTCGTAGCTATGACGTGCAGTATTTTCATCGCGTAACTGTTGGTTGGATTTGAGTGTTTGCTCCGTCAAATTTTCATTTTCAAAGGCGAGTACATACGACCGATGAATGTGGCGGGTCAGGGTGCGAGTGGTGTGGGTAACAACCAGCGCGGCCAGTACAATCAGAACGATCATATAGGTGTAAACGTCACTGTGTAGCTGTGCCAAAAATACTACGAAAGTGACAAGGGCCGGAATGGAAAAACAGACGTAGCAGGCATAAACCGGTGCAAGTAGGGCGATGGCTCCCCCGACCATGCCAATCAAAGCAAAATAGATTAGCAGCTGATGTTCAATTTCCACGTAGGAAATAAAAAATCCGGTGCCACCCCAAGCCAGGCCAGACAGAACTTCGATGGCGCAATAGAAATAAAACCAGGTTGAAATTTTACTATCGGGGGAACGCATGTTAAATGCGTGCAGACAGATACCACGCATGGCCGAAATGCCAATGATGCATGCCAGCCAGATCACCAGGTATTTGGTGGGAAGTTGGTCTTTTAAGGCGAGGAACAGCACCACCGCTGCAGCGGGCATGCCGATTAAAGCCGAGTAGCCCGCTTGGTATAGTTGCGTGACTTGCGCGTGAAATGCTTGTTTTTGTTCTTGTTCTTTTTGATCTCCTGCGGTGAGGAGAGCGTCATTGGTGCCCGATGAGTTCATAGAGGACGTCTTCACAGTGCTGGCCCATTGCCACGCTAGCATTTTATGCGATAGTTGATGATAATGGTACTGCGTGATTGGCCAGGATGGCTGATCGGAAACGGTGTTTGACGATATCAAGGAGGATGGTATGGTGTGCCGTTGGCTTTTTTTGTTGCTTGCGTTGTTTTTGATTGGTTGTGGACAAGGCATTCAATCTCCCCTGGATACGCCCTGTGATATTCGTGAGGGCGAACTGCTGCTTTCCGAGTGGCATGTTGATAGCGAACAGCCGGATTTGCAGTGGCTGGAATTAAAAAACACTTCATCGCGATCGTTGTCTCTGCATCGCTTGCTGTTATCTCTGGAAGGCCGAACTGAACCGATTATTTTGCAGGGAACCCAGCAGGTGCCTGCAGGTAAAGTCGTGTTGGTGGTGACCCGCGAAAGTTCGTTGTCTGGTGACTATCACGTGGATACGTTGCCATTGCATCGTGCCACTGGACTGTCGATGAGTTGTGATGGCGCGAATTTCTTCTCCTGGCAAGTTCCCGATTTACCGCTGGCAGCGGCAGACAGCATTATTGTTTCACCTTTCGTCTTTGAAGATACTTCGAATTATCACGATGCCAATGCCTGGTGTGCAGCATCCTCGGTGGGGGAGGCAACACCGGGGACGGATAATCCTGCCTGCGGTACGTTGCGCTGTTTGGATGATAATGAGCAATGGGTTAAGGTTCCGCCTGCCATTGCCGGCAGCGTGCGCCTGAACGAAATCATGGCTAATCCTTCCGGTGAGGATGGCAATAATGAATGGTTTGAATTGCTGTCGATGCATTCCCGTCCGGTATTGTTAAATGGTTTGCATATTTCGACCAATGATCAGCAATGGCGATTAATGTCATCGCGCTGTATGTGGTTGCAGCCCGCAGAATACACAGTGGTCGGGGTGCAGTCTGATGTGTCCAGGTTGCGCACAATTGCTGCGGATTACTGGCTGGCGGGGGATGCGTTAGCAAATAAAGCGGTGACTTTTCAGTTGGCATTGCGTGGAATGGCACAATCAACGTTTGTCGCTGCAAGCGAATTTTCTTCGGGAATATCGCAGGGCGTGGATGGTTTGAATGTGACTGAGTTGACGCCATCCGGCGGCGTTTGTGCAGCTCAAAGTGGATTAATAACCTGGGATGGCAGTGAATATGCCACACCGGGTCAGCTCAACGATGCTTGCGAAGCCGCTTGTCTGGATTCAAATTATCGCTGGCGACGATTGCCGACGGCGGTAGAAGGCGAGTTGCTGATTAGTGAAGTTTTTGCAAATCCGGACGGCGCGGATCAGGGGCGGGAATGGCTGGAAATTTATGTCAATTCGACCACGCCAAGATTGGCCAATGGGCTGGAAATAAAACAGAAAAATAGTTTGACTGGCAATGAACGGCGTTGGACGTTCGAGGCGAAGCAGTGCGTGCCATTGGCGGCACAAAGTTACGCGGTCATTGCTGCGGATGCTTCGTTGCCCGGCTTGGGTAAACAGGCTATCTCCATTCCTCAATTGCAACTCTATAACGATGTCAGTGAAATATCGTTATTGCGCGCGGGGCAGCAGATTGATAACGCGCTACTTCCTGTTGCGATCAATAATGTGTCGTCGGGAGTCAGCTTTGAGCAATATCAGGTTTCTGAAAATGATCGAACTGAGCAGTTTTGTTCGGCCAGACGGGAATCCGCGTGGGGAAAATCTTCACCGGGTACAGCGAATGATCCGTGTGGTGAGGTGTGCTGGCGACAAGGCACATGGCAGCCGCTGCGAAAATTGATGCCCGCAGATTTGCAAATTACCGAAATTTTAACCAATCCGGAGGGTGCTGATAATGGTCGTGATTGGTTGCAGTTACGGCTGACAACCAGCGAAGCCAGAGATCTGAATGATGCGAGCGTGGTACATCGTTTGTTGACAGGCAGTGAGCGTCGTTGGCAATTATTATCGGCGGACTGTTTGGAAGCGTTGCCGGGCAAACCATTGATACTGAGCGGTGATGGCAACGATTTGGCGGCTCTCAATATTAATGCTATGACCATCAGCGGCCTGGATATGTACTCCAGTGAGGTCGGCACACTGCAATTATGGCAGGGGAGTGTGTCGATTGATTCTGCTCACGCGGCTAAAGGTGTCTCCGGCGTGGCACAGCGTTTAATTTCACCGCAAGCAGATAATGATCTTGGTACGTCGTGGTGTGCCGTACCTGACAAAATGCCCGCGTTATTGAATGGTGCCGCCAATGCGGACTCATCGGGGTGTTAGGTTTGGTTGTGTTTGCCTCATCTTGATTTTTTGTACGCCAGTCGCCTCCTGGGCATTTGTGACTGACGATGTGCTGAATGAAGATGAGTATACGCAATGGGTGTTATCGCAGTGGCGGCAACAGCCACTGGATTTGAATCAGGCCGGGTTGACGGATCTGCTGTGGTTGCCGCAAATGACACCGACCTTGGCATCACAGATTTTGGCGCATCGTCAGGCCCTCGGGCGCTTCAAAAGTGTGAGTGAATTGACTATCTTGCCTGGTGTCGATCTGGCCACGTACTGGTTGTGGCTGGATTATGTGACGGTAAATCATGGACGGCGATTTTTTCGTTGGCAGATGGGCACTGCTGCGTCCGATCAATCATCGCCTTCCACGGTGCTTGCGGTCGAACAGCGACAACGCCAATGGGGACTGGGCAGCGAATGGGCGGAGCGCACCGGCGAGAAGGTCAGCTATAACTTTGCCTTGGAAAGTTGGCAGGCGAAGCCGCAATCCGATATTTTGCAACCGCGCTCAGTCTTTTTCTGGGCAGAACAGCGTCCCTGGTCATACACGTTAGGGCATTATCGTTTGGCATTTGGTCGGGGATTGTCGTTTGCCAATCGCCCGGTCACCTCGGCAGAGGGCTGGTCTGAGCCTGCTCCAGCCTCATTTGTTGCTTCAACCGGGCGATATCGGTTTGATGACATGCTGTTTGGCGCAGCTGCGCAGTATGAATGTGCCGACTGTTTAGGTGTCAGGCAGCAGTATTTTTTGTTCGCTTCGTCGCAGTTGCGCGATCTCTATCAGTACGATTTGCGGTTTGGTCCGGATGCTGCCCGTCTGCAGGCGTTGGGGGAGTGTCATACGACGGGAAGTCAGAGCATGGGATTTACCTGCGATGGCTATGGTCAATGGTATGCGACCACCGTGCTGGATCAACAGGGACAGCCGCTGTACTACACTCAGCTTAGGGATGCGATGCATGAAACCTTATCCGGTATGGCTTGGTTGTGGGGTGACACAACCGACTGGCGGGGCAGGTTTGTGTACTATCAGGCGAATAATCAGTTTGTGCTGGCTGCACCGCAGTTGCGTTTTGCGCCGTCAGCAAAATTTCCGTCGGCATTGCAGTACCAGGTTGCGGGTTTGGGTTTGGCCAAATCGTGGTCGGAATTCGCCTTGGATGGTGAAGTGTCCGTTGGCAATAATGGTGGTAAAGCCCTGTTAGTGTGGACATCGTGGCATGATGAAAATGTTCTTGAACAGCTGACTGTACGCTATTACGCGCAAGACTATATAAACCCCTACAGTCGGGGATTAGCTGCCAGTGATGAATATTTGGGCAGTCGTCAGCGAAACGAAATCGGTTGGTTGTGGCAGCATGACATGCGCATTGGCTCGGTGCAGTGGCGTGGATATGTAGACAGTTGGCGAGCGGTGGTTGTGGACGCGAATGATACGTCGAATGAAAAGTTATGGAAGCAGCGCTGGTCACAACGAGTGACGCAGGCGATTGCGCCCCAATTTAAGCTGGGCGCGGGTATTGAGCAAGGCGCGGAGCTGATGTCAGTCAGTCTGCAGTTAGAGCATCGCCGAGGCGATGACTTGTGGCAACAACAGCTGCGTTGCGCGGATGATGGCAGTTGTGGGTGGCGAGGAACGTGGCGTTTGGGGCAGCGTCGTCAAGGGATATGGATTAATGCGCATCATCCTTTGCCGACGGACGCCGAGGGTGAAAAGCGAATGGTGATAGGAGCCAGTCTCCAGGGAAGTATCCAGCAACAGTGGCAAGCGGGCATTAGTCGGACGCTAACCGATGACGAGCGTTATGTCGTTTGGCGAGTGTGGCGGGAATTATAGCCTTATTGTTAATTTGGGCTGACAACCTTGCTGATGATTTCTATGTAGAAAAAAAACACATGGACGAATAATATGGCAATCGGACGATGTTTGTTGGGCGTGAGTTGGTCTGGGGGAAAGGCGTTGGCTCCAAACTTGGATTCTGTGGATATCAAAAGTGCGCGCATTTTGGTGATTGATGATCAGCCCGCCAATGTGAAGATCATTGAAAAAATGTTGCGTTCAGAAGGCTATTCGAGCGTGAGCTGCTTTACCGACCCGCGTGAGGGGGTAAATAGCTACCAACAGTCACCGTACGAGTTGGTGCTACTGGATCTGAATATGCCGCACATGGATGGTTTTGAGGTGATGGATAGACTGAACGCACTGACAACCAGCGATTATCTTTCGGTACTGGTATTAACGGCGCAAATTGATCGAGATACCCGAATTCGAGCACTGCAAGCGGGTGCGCGGGATTTTTTGAACAAACCATTCGATGTTGTTGAATTGATAAATCGGATTCGCAACATGCTGGAAGTGCGCATGTTGCATCATCAGGTGCGAATGCAAAATGATGCCCTGGAAGAAAAAATTAGGGCGCGCACCGAGGAACTGGAACAGACCCGGCTCGAAATTATTCGTCGCTTGGGACGTGCGGCTGAGTATCGTGACAACGAAACCGGTCTGCACATTGTCCGTATGAGCAAAATGTCGAAGTTGTTGGCAGTAAAGCTAGGCTTGTCAAAAGCCGATTGCGATTTGATTCTGAACGCGAGTCCTATGCATGACGTGGGAAAGATAGGTATTCCCGACGCCATTCTGCTTAAGCCCGGCAAACTGGCCCCAGCGGAGTGGCAAACTATGCAAAAACACCCGGAAATCGGTGCAGAGCTGTTGTCGGGCCATGCCTCCGGGCTGTTGGAGGCAGCGCGGCAAATTGCCTTGTGCCATCACGAAAAATGGGATGGCAGTGGCTATCCGGCAGGTTTGCGGGCGGAGCAGATTCCATTGTTTGCACGTATTGTTGCTGTTGCCGATGTGTTTGATGCCCTGACCTCTGAGCGTCCGTACAAAAAAGCTTGGTCGCTTGATGATGCAATAAACTATCTGCGTGAAGGGGCGGGCCTGCATTTTGATCCCCATTTGATCGATATATTTTTGGCTCACCTGGATGAGTTTGTTGCGATCAGAGAACGATACTCCGATCAATCCGCGTGATGTTATTGGTGCCGGCATTACTGCCAGATAACGTAGAAAAGGGGGTTTTTGCAAGAGACGTAAATTTGGCGGCATCCTTTTTCGTAGTATAACTCATTTATTTTCATAGAAATTTGTCAATATTTGCCTGGCATATGTCTTGCTAATTTGATTATGGTCTCGATCAAATACAGAAAAGGACAGGTTCCATGGCAGAAGAAGCGTCAGCACCCAGTTCCGGCGGAGGTTCCGCCAAACTCGTAATCATCATTGTCTTTGGCGCTATTTTGTTGGTACTCGCCAGCATGGGTGGAATTTTTTTCCTGCTCAAATCCATGGGAATGCTGAATCCACCTGGCGCAGCAAGCGCGCAAATTTCGGCGTCTGAGCAAGCCAACAAAGACAAGCCCCCGCTCTACCATCCATTTGAACCCGCGTTCGTGGTTAATTTTCAGGACCGTGGTCGCACGCGCTATTTGCAGATATCTGTACAGGTCATGACGCGCGAAGAGGAAGTGGTTAAGTCTCTGGAAACTCACATGCCGCTGATACGTAATGATTTGCTGATGCTGTTTAGTGGCCAGACGTCAGAAACGTTGTACTCCGCTGAAGGAAAGGAGTCGTTGCGTCAATCAGCACTTGAGGTTGTAAAGCGGATATTGGAAGAACAAACAGGGAAAAAAGACGCAGTGGAAGCTCTCTATTTCACCAGTTTTGTCACGCAATAAATACAGGGGTAGTTCATGGCTGGCGTGGATATATTATCGCAAGACGAAATTGACGCGCTGTTGCACGGGGTCTCCGGCGGTAGTGTTGAAACAGATAGTGGTGTGAGTGGCGATGATGAAATTGCCACGTTTGATTTTGCCAGCCAGGATCGCATTGTTCGCGGTCGGATGCCGACCCTGGAAATGATTAACGAGCGTTTTGCGCGCTTTTTCCGCGTGAGTTTATTCAACAAGTTGCGTCGTGCAGCAGAAATTTCTGTGAACGGCGTACAAATGATGAAATTTGCTGAATACGTACATAGCCTATTCGTGCCGACCAGCCTGAATATGGTGCGGATGAATCCGCTGCGTGGCACGGGGTTGTTCGTGTTTGACCCTAAGCTGGTGTACATCATGGTTGATAATTATTTTGGTGGTGAAGGGCGTTTCCACACCAAAATAGAAGGTCGCGAATTTACCGCTACCGAATTAAAAATCGTCGAAGGAATACTGCAAAAAGCCTTTCATGACATGGCTGAAGCCTGGTCACCTGTATTGCAGGTCGATTATGAATTTTTGAGTGCTGAAGTCAATCCACATTTTGCCAATATCGTAAGCCCTAGTGAAGTTGTTGTTGTCAGTACGTTCAACGTGGAGCTGGAAGGTGGCGGCGGTGAAATGCACGTTACCTTCCCATATATCATGCTCGAACCCATCCGTGAGTTGCTAGATGCCGGGGTATTGAGCGATCACGTTGAAATGGACGAACGCTGGAGTCAGGCACTTCGTGAAGAAATATTGGATGCAGAAGTGGAAATGCGTGCTGAATTGTCCAAGGCGCGTCTTACATTGCGACAGGTCAAAGATTTAAATGTAGGTGACATTATTTCATTTGAAATGCCAGAAAATGTTGTGTTACGGGCCGCAGGCGTTCCAATTATACGCTGCGAGCATGGTGTGCAACATGGCAATAAGGCACTGCGAGTTATCGAAGCAATCAAGCATGTGCAACCGGGTGAAGAATAAGAGGCAGGAGTGTTGAAATGGCAGAACAAGGCGACAATTTAGATGGTGATGGTGTTGAGGATGCTTGGGCAGAAGCGCTGGCGGAACAACGCGATACCGATGATGGCGCATTTCGCACTTCGCCGTTGAGTGAAATTGCTGGCCAGGCAGGAAAAAGTGGTGAGGAACCTGTCGACTTGGATATGGTTCTGGATATTCCCGTCACCATCTCGATGGAAATTGGTCGAACACAAATCAGCATACGCAACTTGCTTAAACTGAACCAAGGTTCGGTGGTTGAACTGGATCGCCTCGCTGGCGAGCCACTGGATGTGCTGGTTAACGGTACGCTGATTGCTCATGGAGAAGTCGTTGTGGTTAACGAAAAATTCGGTATTCGTTTGACCGACGTTATTACTGCCATGGAACGTATAAAGAAACTACAATGATGCGTGCACTGATAATACTTTTGATGATCTTTCCCATCGCCGTTTTTTCTGCGGATGCTGTGCAGCGTGTTGACGAACAATCTTTGCAGATCGCATCTGCAGATGCAGTCGTTGCCCCGGCAGTTTCTACTGCTCCGGCAAGGCCTGTAATTCAATCTCACCAATCCTATAGTGCGCCGGACACTACCTCGGCCTTGCTTAAGGTAACGCTGGGACTTGGATTGGTAGTTGCGGCCATTTTTGGAAGTGCCTGGGCATTTAAACGCTTTGCTGGCACAGCCTTTATTGCCAATGACACGATGAAAATTATTTCTGGTTTGTCGTTAGGTACAAGAGATCGAATTGTTCTTATACAAGTTGGCGATGAACAAATTGTTGTTGGAATTTCTCCTGGTCGCATACAAACCTTGCATGTTTTAAAGTATCCAGTTGATGTTTCAACCGAGAACTCGGTGGTTGGCTCAGCCTTTTCTGAACGTCTTAACGCGGTAATAAAGCAGTGGAAAAGATGAATAGACTCTTTATTTTTGCAGCACTTTTGTTGGTGGCGTGGATGCCAGAAGTCGTGATGGCAGCGGATCCGGGTGTTCCCGCATTGTCCGTACAGACAAACCCTGATGGTGGACAAACTTACAGTTTGACGCTGCAAGTCCTTGCGATTATGACGCTGCTTACTTTCTTGCCAGCAGCGTTGATGATGTTGACTGCATTTACTCGTATAGTGATTGTACTGTCGATACTTCGCCAGGCGATCGGTTTGATGCAGGCGCCATCCAATCAGGTCCTTATCGGTCTTTCACTGTTTTTGACGTTCTTTATCATGGAGCCGGTTTTTACCAAAGTCTATAACGAAGCCATTGTGCCCTATATGGATGAAAAGCTTGAAGCGCCCGCAGCCTTTAAGGCGGCACAAGGGCCATTCAGAGAATTTATGATGGCACAAACCCGGGAAAGTGATTTGGAAATGTTTGGTAATATTTCTGGACATACCAATATTTCTTCGCCTGAAGATGTTCCGTTTTCTATGCTGATTCCCGCATTTGTGACTAGTGAATTGAAAACAGCATTTCAAATTGGTTTTTTGATCTACATACCATTTTTGGTTATCGATCTTATCGTGGCCAGCGTGTTGATGGCGATGGGTATGATGATGCTATCTCCCATGATGATATCACTGCCTTTTAAAATCATGTTGTTTGTTTTGGTTGATGGTTGGGCGTTGATTATGGGAACGCTGGCATCGAGTTTTTATATCTGAGGGCTTTATATGACACCTGAGTCAGTCGTCGATATATTCCAGGATACGCTCGAGCTGTTAACTTTGTTAGTAAGCATCTGTTTGTTGCCAGCGTTGGCGATCGGTTTGGTTGTTGCGATGTTCCAGGCGGCGACCTCCATTAATGAGATGACCCTTAGTTTCATTCCAAAGCTTTTAATAACTTTTGCAACTCTCATGGTTGCTGGTCCGTATATGTTGAATTTGTTACTTTCATACATGCACCGCATGATCGTGGATATCCCGATGATGATAGGTTAGCGCCATGTTGTTTACTGGCGCTGAAATCGGTGGTTTGATAGGTCAGTATTTATGGCCCTTTGTGCGCGTTACCGCATTTGTTGCTGCCTTTCCCATTTTCAGTTCTGCGTTTATTCCAATTCAGGTTCGAGTGGTTCTGGCGTTGGCATTGACGATTGCCATTGTTCCTTCTGTTCCTGCAGTTCCACAAATTGATCCGGTGAGTGCCGAGGGTTTCATGCTGGTTATTCAGCAGGTGATGATTGGCGTATCGATGGGATTTATTTTTCACATGGTGTTTGGTGCATTCGTAATTGGCGGTCAGATTATTGCGATGCAAATGGGTTTGGGCTTTTCCACCATGATTGATCCTGTCAATGGTTCACAGGCGCCGGTTTTGAGTATGATGTTTTTGATCATGGTCACGCTGTTTTTTCTGGCCATGGATGGTCACTTGGCGGTGATACGTATGTTGGCAGATAGTTTTCAAACGCTGCCTATAGGACTGGAAGGTGTGGATAAATCCGCATTCAAGATGATTGTCGACTGGGGCAGTAAAATGTTCGAAGGGGCATTAATGCTGTCCCTGCCGGCGGTAACAGCGTTGTTGCTGGTGAATATTGCTCTGGGTGTTATGGGACGTGCAGCGCCCCAGCTGAATATTTTTGCGGTGGGCTTTGCCATTACGATTGCCGGAGGTTTTTATATCATCCTGTTGTCGTTGCCTATGATGCTTGAAAGCTTTAAGCATTTGTCACTGGATGGCATGGAAGTTATTAAAACCATAGGTCACGTTCGCTGATGGCAGAGAACGAAGACGGCCAAGAAAAGTCGGAAGCCCCCTCGGAGAAACGTCGAACCGATGCGCGCGAGCGTGGTCAGGTGCCACGCTCGCGTGAATTCAACACCTTCTTTATGATGATCGCATCAGGTGCAGGGCTATTGATGTTGGGGCCGACCATGATGGACAAACTTCTGGACATTCTCAAAATTGGCTTTTCGCCAACACGTGAGCAAATCTTTGATACCAAATTTATGGCATTGCTACTACAGGATCGGATACTTGAAAGTCTGATTTTGATGGCACCCTTGATGTTGATGCTTTATTTGGTCGCATTATTTATCCCCATGATTGTTGGTGGTTGGAACTTTTCCTTCAAAGCCATGGCGTTCAAGGGCAGCAAGCTTGATCCATTGAAAGGTACAAAGCGTATTTTTGGTGCTCAGGGATTGATGGAGCTGGTGAAGGCAATCGCCAAGGTGGTCCTGATAGGTTGGGTTGCGGTTGCCATTTTGATGTGGCAAGCCGATTCTATAATGGGTTTGGGATATATGCCGGTGGAAGTCGCGTTGGAGTTTCTTGGTCGCGATATTATTTGGTTTTTTATTTTAATGTCATTTAGTTTGATTGTTGTTGCAGCGATGGATACACCATTTCAGATATGGAACAACACCCAGCAGTTGAAGATGACCAAGAAAGAAGTCAAAGACGAAAATAAAAACCAGGAAGGTAGCCCCGAAACCAAATCGCGTATCCGTCGTGTGCAAATTGAGATGGCCAGACGTCGGATGATGCAACAAGTGCCAACCGCAGATGTGGTTATTACCAACCCGACCCACTATTCGGTTGCGTTACGATACGATCAGGAATCCGGTGGCGCTCCGGTAGTTGTGGCCAAAGGTACGGACACTTTGGCGTTCCGCATTCGTGCTGTTGCAAATGAACATAACGTTCCCATACTCGAATCACCCGCCTTGGCGCGTGCTGTTTACTACAGTACCGACCTGGATGAAGAGATTCCATCCGAGTTATACCTGGCAGTTGCCAAGGTACTTGCATATATTTTCTCGCTCAAAGACAAGCCTGGTACAGATTTTTCAAGGCCATTGGAGTTTACTGATGTCACGATTCCCGAAGGGTTCAGGCGTGACAACTAATAGCCGGGATCGTTTACGAGAAATCATATGGCCGCATTACAGTTCGATCGAGCCTCAATTCAACACACATTTAAGGACATTATTCACAGTGGGCTAGGTGTACCATTGTTGCTGATCGTCATGCTGGGCATGATGATTTTGCCAATGCCTCCTTTCTTGCTCGACATGCTTTTTACCTTCAACATCACGTTGTCGCTGGTGGTTTTGCTGGCGGCTATTTATGTTGATCGCCCCCTGGATTTCTCCGCGTTTCCCACGGTGTTGCTGGTGGCAACATTGTTGCGGTTGGCGTTGAATATTGCATCGACGCGTGTTGTGCTGCTCGAAGGTCATACCGGGACTGACGCAGCAGGTCAGGTTATCGAATCGTTTGGTGAATTTGTTATCGGCGGTAATTATGCGGTTGGTATCGTCGTTTTCGCGATTCTGGTTATTATCAATTTCATCGTAGTTACCAAAGGATCGGGGCGTATTTCTGAAGTAACTGCGCGTTTCACCTTGGATGCGATGCCAGGTAAACAGATGGCGATCGATGCAGATTTGAACGCAGGTTCGATCACTCAGGAAGAAGCTCAAAATCGCCGTGAGGCGATTGTCAGGGAAGCAGATTTTTACGGTTCCATGGACGGTGCCAGCAAGTTCGTTCGTGGTGATGCCATCGCCGGTATTCTGATTCTGTTTATTAACGTCATCGGTGGTTTGATCATCGGTATGATCCAGCACGATATGGCCTTGGCAGATGCCTCGCGCAACTACGTGCTGCTGACCATCGGTGATGGTCTGGTTGCACAAATTCCAGCACTGTTACTGTCAGTTGCTGCCGCCATTATTGTGACGCGGGTTTCTGCGTCCGGTGATATGGGTAATGACGTAGTGTCGCAACTGTTCGCCTCGCCGCGTACTTTGGCGGTGAGTGGCGGCATTATGGCTGGTATGGGAATTATTCCTGGGATGCCCAATTTGCCCTTCCTGATTCTGGGGGGTGCGGCAATTGGCGGCGCTTATATGATGAACCAAAAAGCCAAGGAAGGCGTGCTACGTACTCAACAGCAAGCCGTCGCTGAAGCGCCTAAGGCTGAGCCGCCCAAAGAACTGGGTTGGGATGACGTCGTGCCCGTGGATCTGATTGGTCTGGAAGTGGGCTACCGGTTGATTCCGCTGGTGGACAAAAACCAGGGCGGCCAGCTGATGACGCGGATCAAGGGCGTGCGCAAAAAACTGTCGCAGGAGCTGGGCTTCCTGGTTCCGCCGGTACACATTCGTGACAACCTGGAGCTCAGCCCCAGTGCCTACCGCATCACCCTGCACGGTGTGCCCATAGGCGAGGCTGAAATTTATACCGATAGAGAAATGGCCATCAATCCTGGCCAGGTTTATGGCCGCCTCAACGGTATGGCAGGTCGTGATCCAGCGTTTGGCCTGGAGGCCGTTTGGATCGAGCCCGGCCAGCGTGATCATGCGCAGACCTTGGGGTATACCGTGGTAGACCCCAGTACGGTGGTGGCCACTCACCTTAGCCAAATCCTGCAGAGTCATGCCAGCGAATTGCTGGGGCGGGAAGAAGTGCAGCAACTACTTAATAATCTTAAGAAAACTGCTCCAAAACTGGTGGAAGAACTGGTGCCGGATACTCTGACGCTGGGCATGGTGGTGAAGGTGCTGCAGAGCCTGCTGAACGAGGGCATTCCCATCCGCGATATGCGTAGTATTGCCGAGTCCCTGGCCGATAGCGCCCAACATAATAAAGATGTCGGATATTTGACGGCCTCGGTGCGTATGGCACTTAGCCGCTCAATTGTTCAGCAAATTAATGGGTTGGACATGACTTTGCCGGTCATTACGCTTGACCCGACTCTGGAACAGATATTGCTGCAGACCGTTCAGGCCGGTGGTGGAAACGAAGCCGGGGTAGAACCAGGCTTGGCAGAACGCATCCATGATTCTTTGGCCGAAGCGGTTCAAAAGCAGGAAATGACAGGTAAACCATCGGTGTTACTGGTTTCTCCGCCACTGCGAGAGATGATGTCCAAGTTCGCCAGACGCGCCATACCGGGATTGCATGTTCTTTCCTACAACGAGATTCCAGACAACAAGGAAATCGTTGTGGTAGCAAACGTAGGCAGTGCAGCGTCCCCGATGAGGGCTTGAACAAGCGTCATAACAAGTTTTCCCACCAGAGTGCAAGGCTAGGGTGGTTTCTGAGAGGTTGTAGTCATGAAACTAAAGCGGTTTTATGCCCCGGATATCCGGCAAGCCATAAATAAAGTTCGCGACGAACTCGGTTCGGACGCAGTCATTCTGTCCAATCGGCAAACGGACGGGGGCGTGGAAATTATTGCCGCCATCGACTATGACGACGCCATGCTGCAGCAAAAAACACCACACTCAGAGCGTAGCGCGGTAGCCGAAAAATCAGCGCCCGTGACTGGTGCGCGCGCCTACGCGGAAGAACAAAGCGCCTTTGCCCAAATGATGGACAAACAGGTGGGCGGTAAAGAACCTTTCTGGAAACACGTCAAAGATAAACTGGCTGCGACCGACGATGGAAATGATTCCCCTGCCTCAGCCCCCAAAGCCAACAAAGCAAAAGTCAAAGCCAAGCCCAAAGCTAAAAATACCGATGATGACCAGCAAACGATGGAATGGCTGGCCAAATTTGATGATCCCGACATGGACGAAAATGACGAACTCGATGACGACACTGAAGTTCGTCGCCCAGCGCCGGCCAAAGCGGCAACACCTCGCCAGGAAAAGTCTCCCGTGGCAACACAAAAACAGACTGAAGATCAGTCCATGCGCGAAGTATGGTCTGAACTGAGCAACCTGCGTGGTTTGCTGGAACAGCAACTGTCATCACTGGCCTGGGGCGAAATGGGGCGTAAGCATCCCTATCGCGCCAAGGCTATGCGGCATTTGTTGCAAATGGGCGTTTCGCCCGGTATTTGTCGCCGACTGGTTGAATCGGCCAACACAGATCAGAGCTTTGAACTCGTTTGGCGTCAGGTGCTGGCCAATTTTGTTTCCCGCCTGCCGGTGATTCAGGATGACGTGTTGATGCGTGGTGGCGTATTCGCGCTGGTGGGACCCACCGGCGTGGGCAAGACCACCACGCTGGTCAAAATGGCTGCCCGTTATGCGTTGCAGCACGGCACCGACAAAATTGCCTTGATCACCACCGACAATTACCGCGTGGGCGCACTGGAGCAGTTGCGCACATATGGCCGCATCATGGAAGCGCCGGTACGCGTTGCCAATGATTCGGCAGAACTCAAAGACATTCTCAAATCCATGTACGACCGCAAGCTGGTGTTGATCGATACCGCCGGCATGAGTCAGCGCGATATGCGACTGACCGAACAGTTCTCCATGCTGCGCGATGGTACTTCGCAGATTAAAACCTATCTGGTGATGTCTGCTTCAACTCAATACAGCGTCATGGAAGAAACCGCCAAAGCATACGGCAAGGTGGTGCTGGATGGCTGCATTTTTACCAAACTGGATGAAACCAACAGTTTGGGAAGTGCCTTGTCCGTCGCGGCGGAACAACAATTGCCCATCGCCTATGTCTGTGATGGTCAGCGTGTACCCGAAGATTTACATATGGAAAAAGCCGTGACGTTGGTTAAGCGCGCCATTGGCATGATGCAGAAATCAAATCACGTCATCGATGACGAAATGGTCGAGATGGCTTTTGGAGAGGCGGCGGCCAACCATGTTAGCTAACAGGCAGTTTGATCAGGCGGCCGGATTGCGGCAAATGAAGCGGTCACATCCCGTGCAGGTGATTGCCGTGACCAGCGGCAAGGGCGGAGTGGGCAAAACCAATGTCGCCGTCAATTTGTCGGTGGCAATGGCCGAGATGGGGCGGCGCGTATTTTTGATGGACGCCGACATGGGGCTGGCCAACGTGGATGTCATGCTGGGGCTACATCCACTGTACAACCTGTCACACGTTATTTGTGGCGAACGTACATTGGAAGAAATTCTGGTAGAAGGACCGCAAGGCGTGCAAATTGTGCCAGCTGCGTCAGGTACACAGCGAATGGCCGAACTTACCGAGGCAGAGAATGCCGGCGTGATTCGTGCTTTTAGCGATTTAGCGCATCGTGTTGATACGTTGGTGATCGATACGGCGGCAGGGATTGCACACAGCGTTGTAAGTTATTGCAAGGCGGCACAGGAAGTGTTGGTGGTGGTCTGTGATGAGCCGACTTCCATTACCGATGCCTATGCACTGATTAAGGTGATGAGTCGCGAACACGGCATACGCCGTTTTCGGATTCTGGCCAATCAAACACATTCCGCACAGGAGGGAAGGGAATTGTTTGAAAAAATATCTCGAGCCTCGGATCGTTTTTTGGATGTCACACTTGAATTTGTTGGGGTATTACCTTACGACCCGCTGGTTAGAAAAGCAGTACAAAAACAGCGGCCTGTGGTTGAGGCATTTCCTCGCAGCCGTATCGCGACGGCGTTTAAGAACCTCGCGCAAAAAGCCGATAGATGGCCTGTGTCTTCAAAAGCGAATGGTCATTTGGAATTCTTTGTTGAGCGCCTGATTCAGGCTAGCCAATCTAATGTGGGGGTTATAGCATGAGTGGTGTCGAAAGCTATCAGTCAGCGACCAAGAAGGAAGACAGCGAACTAGTCACCAAGTATGCACCCTTGGTGAAGCGTATTGCCTATCATTTGGTGAGTCGTTTGCCCCCCAGTGTGTTGCCAGACGATTTAATTCAGGCGGGCATGATCGGACTGCTGGAAGCCTCGCGTAACTACGATTCCACCCAGGGTGCCAGTTTTGAAACCTACGCAGGTATTCGTATCCGCGGAGCCATGCTGGATGAAATTCGTCGCAGCGACTGGGCGCCGCGTTCAGTGCACAAAAAAGCGCGCATGGTGGCTGAAGCGGTACGGCAGATCGAAAACAAAACCGGTCGTGATGCGCGTGATCACGAGGTTGCACAAGCGCTGGGTTTGCCATTGGATGAATATCATCAGGTGTTGCAGGCTGCCAGTGGATATCGGGTAACCAGTTTTGAAGATCTGGCTCCCGGTGACGAAGCAGAAGCCGATCAATTTGCCGATGACCGTGGTGGTCCACTGGAAGGTCTGCAAAGAGAAGATTTTAAGCGAACTTTGGCCGAGGCTATCGCTAGTTTGCCAGAGAGAGAACGCTTGGTCATGGCTCTGTACTATGATGAAGAATTAAACCTGCGTGAGATTGGTGACGTTCTAGGTGTTAGTGAGTCACGTGTTTGTCAGATACATAGCCAGGCCGTGATTCGTTTACAAGCCCGTATGGGAGATTGGAACAAGCCTGAGTAATCGGCGAATTACCTTTAAGCATGAAAAAACGATGGGCTGGTCATTATGATTAATAAAGACATGTGTATTCTGATAGTGGACGATTTTTCAACGATGCGACGCATCATAAAAAATCTGTTGCGCGATCTGGGTTTTAATAACACGCAAGAAGCGGATGACGGTCAGACGGCGTTACCCATGCTCAAATCTGGAAAATATGATTTTCTGATTACTGACTGGAATATGCCAGGTATGACAGGAATTGACTTGCTCAAAGCTGTGCGCGCCGATCCAGATTTGAACACGTTGCCAGTATTAATGGTGACCGCAGAGCAAAAGCGAGAACAAATCATCGAGGCTGCACAGGCCGGAGTTAATGGTTATGTGGTTAAGCCTTTTACAGCAACGACACTGAAGGAAAAAATCGACAAGATATTTGAACGGGTCAATGGTTGATTGCTTCGCTTAAGTTGGAAGGAACGGCATGTCAGAACAGGCCAATGTGCCAGACCCTGATCTACTCAAGTCAGCCAAAACACTTGTCGAGGCGTTGGAGTCAGGGAACAAAGAAGCTGCAGATGCTGCGTTGGGAGAAATCACTGCGCTGCATGAAAGCGAGCTTTTTAACGAACTAGGAAAACTCACCCGTGATTTCCACGAAGCGCTCAATACCTTTCGTTATGATGTGCGCTTCGCCGAAATTACTGAGGAAGACATTCCTGATGCCAAAGAGCGCTTGAGTTACGTAATTAGTCGCACGGAAGATGCCGCGCATCGTACCTTAAGTGCAGTGGAGTCGTCATTACCATTGTGCGAGGAATTGGCCAGGAACGCGGGGAGCTTGTTGGAGAAATGGAAAAAATTTCGACAAAAAGAAATGGAAGTCGAAGAGTTCCGATCGCTGGTGAAAGATATTGATTTCTACTTGGATCATACCCACGATAGTACTGACAAAATTCGCATACACCTGACTGATGTATTGATGGCACAGGATTTCCAGGATATTACCGGACAAATTATTCGTAAGGTGATTACGCTGGTGGGCGAAGTCGAAATGAATCTCGTCAATTTGATTCGTATTGGCTACAAGGGTGGAAAAGTGAAACCTAGGGAAGGCGGTGCCGGCGAACGCAAAAACGGCGTACTTGAGGGACCACAGGTGCCAGGCATGGAGTCACCAGACGCAGTTTCCGGCCAGGACGAAGTGGATGACTTGTTGTCCAGTTTAGGTTTCTAGGAAGATTACCATGTCGTTTGATATCGAAGACGAAATAGTTCAGGATTTTCTCGTAGAGGCTGGCGAGATCCTGGAGCTATTGGGCGAACAGTTGGTAGATCTTGAGCAAAGTCCAAATGATTCTGATCTGCTAAACGCAGTGTTCCGTGGTTTTCATACAATTAAAGGTGGCGCCAGCTTCATTGGCTTGGATAACCTTGTCGAGGTCTGTCACAAGGCAGAAGACATTTTCAATTTGTTGCGCAACGGCGAGCGACAAATTACTGCAGGTATCATGGACGTGTTTTTGCGCGTGCTTGATACACTCAATGCAATGTTTGACACTGTGCGCGCGGGAAACTTGCCAGAACCTGCCGAAGCTGCACTGCTCGAGCAGCTTAAGCTGATTTTGTCTGGTGGTGATCCTGGTGGCGCAGATGATGCTCAGGGTGCATCTGAACAAGTTGCAGTAGCCTCGGCTGATGAACAGCTTGATCAAATGCTTAGCGATCCTGAAGTGCAGGCGCACGCCAGTGCGGAACCTGCCACTGGGGCAGATGAAATCACCGAAGAAGAATTCGAAAATCTGCTTGATGACATCCATGGCAAGGGCAAGTTTGCTGCAGCCCCCAAAGCTGAACCCGCAGCGCCAGCCACTACAACAACTTCTGTCCCCGCCGGTTCTGATGATATCACTGAAGCTGAATTTGAAGAGCTGCTGGACAAGTTGCATGGCAAAGGCAAATTCGTTGCTGCAGCTGCGCCTGCAGCGGAAGCACCTGCTGTTCCTGCATCGCCCCCCAAGGCGGCCAGTGCAGCACCGTCGAGTGAAGATATTAGTGAAGACGAGTTTGAAGAATTACTGGATACCTTGCATGGCAAAGGCAAGTTTGTAGGCGCACCTGTTGCGGAAAAACCGGCAGCTGCGGTGGCCAAGCCTGTGGCTGCGCCACCTGCGGCGAAACTTGCTCCGACAAAAGTAGCAGCATCACAACCCGCTGCTCCTAAACCTGTTGCCAAAGATAAAGACGACGCCGACGACGCCAAGAAAAAAGAAGCCGCACAAGCGGAAACAACGGTTCGTGTTGATACCAAACGCCTGGATGACATCATGAACATGGTGGGCGAGTTGGTGCTGGTGCGTAATCGGTTGGTGACGCTGCAAGGCAGTATGGCGAATGAGGAGATGACTCAGGCCATTGGTAATCTTGATTTAGTGACAGCCGATTTGCAGGCAGCGGTGATGAAAACCCGCATGCAGCCGATCAAAAAAGTTTTTGGTCGTTTCCCTCGCGTGGTTCGCGATTTGGCTCGCCATCTGAAAAAAGAAGTTCAGTTGGAATTACGCGGTGAAGAAACTGATCTGGATAAAAATCTGGTGGAGGCCTTGGCCGACCCATTGGTTCACTTGGTGCGCAACGCCGTTGATCACGGCATTGAAATGCCGCAAGTTCGTGAGGCCGCAGGGAAATCCAGAACCGGTACCGTTATACTCAGTGCCGAGCAGGAAGGTGATCATATTTTGCTGATCATCAGCGATGATGGCGGCGGTATGAATCCTAACAAATTGCGCCAGAAAGCGGTTGAGAAGGGCTTGATGGATGAGGATGCTGCCTCTCGCCTGACAGAAAATGACGCGTACAACTTGATTTTCGCCCCTGGATTTTCTACCAAGGATGAAATCTCAGATATTTCGGGTCGTGGTGTGGGCATGGACGTGGTGAAAACACGTATCGTGCAACTCAACGGTAGCGTGGAAATTGAATCACAGCAAGGTGTGGGAACGCGCCTGAAAATAAAAGTGCCATTGACCTTGGCGATTATGCCGACCTTGATGGTGATGTTGGACAAACAGATCTTTGCCTTGCCGCTGGTTAGTGTCAGCGAAATTTTCAATTTGGATTTGACCCAGACCAATCGCGTAGATGGCCAAGTGGTTATCATGTTGCGTGATCGTCCACTGCCAATTTATTTTCTCAAAAAATGGTTAATCAAGGGTGCCTTCGGTGAAGAAATGCCAAAACAGGGGCACGTTGTTGTGGTGACCATTGGTAATCAAAAAGTGGGATTCGTTGTCGAGCATTTGATTGGGCAGGAGGAAGTGGTTATCAAACCACTGGGTGCTTTGTTGCATGGGACAAAGGGTCTATCAGGTGCAACTATTACCGGTGATGGACGGATCGCATTGATTCTGGATGTGCCTAGTCTTGTCAAGGCATATGCTCGTCGTTACTAAGGGGTAATTTATGGCGATTCGAGTTCTTATTGTCGACGACTCCAGTTTTTTTCGGCGCCAGATTGAGCGAATTATTACTCAAGACCCACGGATAAAAGTCATTGGCTCTGCTGAAAATGGTCAAGAGGCAGTTGATAAAGTTCAAGAGTTAAAACCTGATTTGGTGACCATGGATGTGGAGATGCCGGTGATGAATGGCATTGAAGCAACGCGGCGCATTATGCGCACCTATCCGGTTCCTATCCTGATGTTTTCATCGCTCACTACCGATGGTGCCAAAGCCACGCTGGATGCGCTGGATGCGGGTGCGGTCGACTTTATTCCAAAAAAATTCGAAGATATTTCCAGTAATAAAGATGTTGCTGGAAAAATATTGTGTGAGCGAATTATTGCGGTGTCAAGACGTTCGCGCGTACAGGCATCGACAGCGGTTGCAAGCAAGACTGAAACATCCACAAAGCTTGGCAAGCCGTCGTCATCGTTGGCAGGTGGTTCTATTAATCGCAACGCCAAAGGCAATATCGATCTGGTGGCTATTGGTACATCGACTGGTGGGCCGGTTGCGCTACAAAAAGTGTTGATGGCTTTGCCCAAGGATTTTCCGGCTCCGATTATTATGGTTCAGCATATGCCGGGTACATTTACGCCGGCGTTTGCCAAGCGGCTTGATGGCATGTGCGCGATTTCGGTAAAGGAAGCGGCGGACGGGGATAAGCTGGAGCCGGGCGTGGCTTACTTAGCTCCCGGTGGAAAGCAGATGACTGTGCGACGTCGTGGCAATATCAGTACCTTGCAAGTTGTTGATGGGCAACCGTCGCAGACTTACAAGCCTTGTGTCGACATTACATTTTCTTCGCTGGCAGGACAGTTCAATGGTCGGATCTTGGCAGTGATTATGACCGGGATGGGAATGGATGGTACCGAGGGCTGCAAAAAACTTAAAACCGAGGGTGTGCTGGTTTGGGCGCAAGATGAAGCAACGTCCACTGTGTATGGAATGCCGGCGGCGGTTGCTGCAGCAGGTGTTACTGATAGAATTTTGCCGCTGGATGAAATCGGCAGTGAAATAGTCAAGCAGGTTTAGTCTCATGGATTCGCTTTCCTTTGTTGGCGCGGTGGTGGCATTGACAGCCATCCTGGTTGGACAAAGTATGGAAGGCGGGTCTGCATTATCATTGCTCAACGGACCCGCGTTACTTATTGTGCTGGGCGGTTCGGTCGGAGCCATCATGCTGCAATCACCGATTTCAAATTTTCGACGTGCGTTGCAAATTTTCCCTTGGGTGATGTTTCCTCCACAGCAATGGTCGCACTTGGCCATTGGCAAAGTGCTGGAATGGAGCGATATTTCGCGACGCAATGGTTTGCTGGGATTGGAAAATTCACTGGACCAGGAGAACGATCCCTATACGCGGAAAGCCTTGCAGATGCTGGTGGATGGTCGTGATCCGCTGGCGATTCGTTCAACGTTGGAAGTTGATATTGATTGCGCTGAACAGCGTGATATGGCTGCGGCGAAAGTTTTTGAATCCATGGGGGGCTATGCGCCAACCATTGGTATTATCGGCGCGGTTATAGGACTGATTCAGGTTATGGAAAACCTGTCTGATCCTTCTCTTCTTGGTGCAGGTATTGCGACGGCTTTTGTGGCAACGATTTACGGGGTTGCATTGGCCAATCTTTTTTTACTGCCAGTGGCGAATAAGCTCAAAGCCATTATTGAGAGCGAAACTCGAACGCGCGAATTGCTGATGGAGGGTATTATCAGCATTGCCGAGGGAGAAAATCCGCGCAACATTGAGCTGAAACTGAAAGGCTTTGTTGGCTAGTGCGGCGCGCATCGAGACGTCTAAGGCGATTTAAAAGCGGCTTGGGAAAGAGTGGCGAGAATGTCGATCGCTGGATGATTTCTTATGCGGATTTCATCACGCTGCTATTTGCTTTTTTTGTTGTGCTCTATGCCATTTCTCAAGTCAATGAAGGAAAGTACCGGGTTCTGTCAGAGTCACTTACCGAAGCCTTTGATTCTCCACCACGATCAGCAGAACCAGTGCAAGAGGGAGATATTAATCGGATCAAACGCGATACGTTGGTGGAGTTGAGAACTCACTCAGCAGGCAGTGATAGCAGCGAATCACCAGCAGCCGACGAGCAAATGCAAGTTAATTTGCGGGCAATGGCCGATGACATGCAGAAGGCGATGCAGGGTTTGATCAATAACGATCTGGTCGCGATGCGCCGATCGGATGATTGGCTGGAGATCGAGATTAGCAGCAGTGTCCTGTTTCCCAGCGGCGAGGCAGATTTCTCGGTTAATGCCGATCCGCTACTGAAGCGAGTAGCCAAAATATTGGCACCATTTCCCAATCCGATCAATGTGGAAGGCTTCACCGATAATCTACCGATCAACAACGACACCTATCCCTCCAATTGGGAATTGTCAGCCGCCAGAGCAGCCAGCGTTGTGCATTTGTTTGCCGGAGCGGGGATTGATCCCAAGCGCATGACGGCGATTGGCTACGGCGAATACCGCCCCATTGCTGACAATAATACCGAGGCTGGGCGAGCTAAAAATCGCAGAGTTGTTCTGGCTATTCTGGCTAAAGACATGAACGTGCGCTTTAAGGAAGCCCTGGAAAATGCCGATCGCAGACCACAGGATGGCACCGGATTTCCGCAATTAAAAACCAATGACAATTAAATGGCGCTCTTTGTGCATTAATTTTTCATGACCGCTGAGTTCGGAAAGTGGGAAGCGCTAGGAGGCTAGTTTGAAAGTTTGGGCCATTGCTAATCAAAAAGGCGGCGTCGGTAAAACGACGACGGCAGTCAATTTGGCGGGCTTGCTGACAGCGGCAGGCCGCAAAACACTGGTTATTGACCTGGACCCCCATGGATCAATGAGCACCTATTTAGGGTGTTCATCGCATGCCGTTGAGCAGAGCGCCTACCAGCTTTTTCAGGAAAAATCGCCAGGTATTTCTGCTTTGATTCAACCGACCAAGGTGCCGAATTTGAGTATTTTGCCGGCGTCACCAGCGATGGTTACATTGGATCGGCAATTGGGCGTCAAAGAAGGCAAAGGGCTGGTCATTTATGACGCGCTACAAAGCGTAATTGACGATTACGCGCATGTTCTGATCGATTGCCCGCCGATACTGGGGGTGCTAATGGTGAATGCTATGGCAGCGGCGCAGCGATTACTGATTCCGGTGCAGACCGAGTTTCTCGCGATGAAGGGTCTGGAGCAAATGGTTCGTACGCTGAAAATGATTTCGCAGGCGCGTGGCGAGGTGTTGCCCTATACCGTGGTGCCAACCATGTACGATAGACGTACCCGTGCTGCACGTGAGGTGCTGCAACATTTGCGCGATACCTATCCCTACAACATGTGGGACCACGTTATTCCGGTGGATACGCGTTTTCGTGAGGCTGCGGCGTTGGGTAAGCCGCTGTGTTTGCTAAGTCCGCGTAGCCATGGGGCGATGGCGTATCGGCGACTGCTGATGTCAGTGCTGATGATGCGTGATGCGCCGATGCAACCGACGTTGTCACGTAAGGAAAAGGTTTCATAGCGCCATGGATGACTTAGACAAGGAACAATTTGTCTTAGGCAATTACCTGCAGTCTTTGCTGAACGCTCCCCAGGTTGCATCGTCGGTGCCGAAAGGAACAAAGCGCAAGGTGCTGAGTTTTCGGGCGGGAAAATTTCGTTGTGCGGTGGAGTATCGTCATTTGGCGGGCATCATGCCAGCGAGCGGGGTGACGACATGGCCTACAGAGGCGCCACCATGGTTGATTGGATATCTTGCAGAAACGGTTCAACAAACCAAACTCATTGATTTACTGGGACTTGTACGTTCGACTCCGGTTTTTTCTGCTTTGGCGGGCAAACAATTTATTCTGCTTAATCAGGGATCTTTTGCCCTGCTGGTAGATCAGGTAGAAGGCGCTGCAAGTATCTATGATGAGCAGGTGACGTGGCAGACCGAGGATGGGCAGCGCCGCTGGTTGGCCGGTATTGAACAGGGGACGGGGTTGTTGCTTCTCAACGTATCGCAAATGGAATCGATGCTGCCTAAATAACCAGGAATGATTTGTGCAGAACAAGGCTTAACTGTTGGCTGTCGGATGATCGTCGCCGATTGAAATACTAGGAGAAAACACAATGAGCGAAGATCGCAAAGTACAAGATGATCGCTTGATGCGGTGGGTAACATTTCATCTGGATGGCGAGACTTACGGTATTAACGTTGATCAGGTCCGCGAGGTTTTAAGGTTGACGGAAATTGCACCTGTGCCAGGTGCGCCAGATTATGTGCTGGGAATTATTAATCTGCGTGGAAATGTGGTGACGGTGATTGATACCCGCAAACGATTTAGTTTGGAGTTTGTTGAAGCGACGGATAGTAGTCGCATCGTGATTATCGAAGTAGCAGGTCAGGAAATTGGAATGTTGGTGGATAGTGTTGCCGAGGTGGTGGATTTGGCCGCTTCGGCAATTGAAGTTGCACCGAATATCGGCAATGCAGAAACGTCACGCTATATTCAGGGAGTCACCAGCATTGATGGTCGTTTGTTGATACTTATTGATGTCAACAAGTTTCTCGACAGCAGTGAAATGGGCTAGGCAGCAGGGTTCTGAGGGGAGGCGCATGATGGGTGCAGACGCACTGTTTTCATTTCCGTTTGATACATCCATGTTGGTATCACTGGCCGTATTGGTCGGTATGCTGGGACAGGCTCGCCTTTTTCAGCGGAAATTGAATCATATGGCGCAGCATCACGCGGCTAAAATGCAGGCGTCACAAACAGAAATTCATGCCTTGCTGAGTTCGGCGGAAGGTATGGGTGAAAAGCTCAATCAATTGGAACAACGTTTACGCCAGCTAGAACAAAGACAAGATCAGATCTCCATGAAAGAACCGAGCGAGCAGATATACAGTCACGCTTTGCGTATGGTGCGTCACGGGGAAGATATTTCGACTGTTATGGAGCGCAGTGGTATTTCGCGCGGCGAAGCAGAGTTATTGCAGTTGTTGAACGGTATGAATCCGGGCAGGAAAGGCGACAAGTCCGCTGCGTAGCAGTATGAGAATGGAATAGAATAGAAGAACCGGAAAGAATTGCGAAGTAAGTATAAAGCCGTCAAGCTTGCTTGGCGGCTTCTTCGTTTTGCTCGTTGAATTTGTCCCACGCGTAGGAAAGTGCCTTGAGGACGACAAACGTGTCGGGCATGGTGCGTAATGACTGGTCACTCACGCGTTTGACAGCCATCTCCAATGTAAGTAACGGGTCTGCGCAAAGTAGCAGGGGTCTGGCTTGGAACCAGACGAGTTCGTTTGGGTTATTCAGTAGCTGCGTAATGATCTGGGTATGAGGTTCCCCCAGTTGTTGGAGCAGCAGCTTTCCCTTGTTGCTGATGGTCATAAAGCATCCCTTGTTAAAACGTTTTACAATATATATTCAATGCATTCAGCATGCCGAGCTCTATCGAGCTGCGACTATGTGCTAGCAAACCCTATCATGAGTTTGTCATCCGGATATGAATATATTATGTCAATAGCTAAAATGCCAAATAAATTTTATATCACTTCCGCAGTGGCCAGTTCTTGGTGATTAATTGCTGAGAGCAATTGACCCGGATCCAGAGGCAGGGAAAGTCGGCCGATACTTTCAGGGTATAGGGCGTTGCTGGCATGGTTGCCCAAATCGTCCAATAGAAAAATGGGAACATTTTCTTGAAGATGTTGAAGAAAACCAGTGACGACAGATGGGGTGTGTTCGTCACCACTGTGGCCAATGATCACCGCGGTAAGAGGGGGGCTGTCTTCACCGATATGTTGCATGGCGACATGCAAGTTTGAACAGCAAATGACATTAAAATCATCCCCAGGTAAACAGGTACTAATGAATGTAGATAGCGTGGGATCTTTGTGAATGAGTAACACAACTTTTGTATCGATTACAGAAGGAGTGCTTGTGTACGACGAAAATTTATTGTTGTGCAATTCCTGATGGGAAGTGTCAGCAATAGGGAAATAAAGTTGGAAACAGCTGCCAATATCATCAAATGAATGTACCTGAATGTGACCGCCAGTTTCATGCATGATTCCATGCACCATTGAAAGTCCCATTCCAGATCCCTTTCCTATTTCCTTTGTCGTGAAAAATGGCTCAAAAATATGAGAAAGATGTTGCCTGTTTATTCCTGAACCGTTGTCGAGTACTTGAAGAACAGCATATTTTCCAGACAAGTTCTGGTGGCAGGAGTCGCAATCGCCTTTTGGTTTTGTGGTGGCGCACAAATATATTCTTATGGTGCCGTAGTTTTGCATTGCATCTCTGGCATTAATCGCAAGATTAACTAGAACCTGGTGAAAGTGAACTGGGTCAATAGTTGTGAATAGATTTTTTAATGAAGAAGAAAGAGAAAATTTAATTGTTGATGGGAAGGTAGTGTCAAGCATCAGGACAATTTCAGAGAGCTGTTCAAAAATATTGATTCTAGTTTTTGAATGGTCAGTTTTTCTGCTAAAAGTCAACATTTGTTTGACTAAAGACTGTGCTCGGTTACCTGAGTTTAGGATTTCATTGAGATAAACATTCATTTTCCCTGATCCATTTTTTTCATTGAGGCGAATTGCTAATTGTGAAAACCCCATAATGGAAGTAAGAATGTTATTGAAATCGTGCGCAATTCCACCTGTAAGATGGCCAATTGATTCCATCTTTTGTGCCTGGAGTAGCTGATTTCTCAGCTTTTCCTGTTCAATTTGTGAATTCTTCCAGTCGGTAATATCTTGAACTATGCCAAGAGCTTTTTTGGGTTTGTTATTTCTTCCGAAAAATATGGTGGCCTGTTCACGCATCCAGCGGATAGAATTATCGGGGCGAATTATTCTGTGAATAATCTCGTAGTTTCCATCATAGAAAGATTTTTTCAATGACTGGTCGACAAGATCCTTATCGTTTGGATGGACAGAATTTGAGAATAGATCATAAGTCTTTTCTGGAGGATATATTTTACTAAAGCCAAACATTTCATATACGTTATTTGACCATAATAGTTTATTTTTTGATAAATCCATCTCCCATGTTCCTATGTTTGCATACTGTTGCGCTAGTCGCATTCTCTCCTCACCAGTTTTTAATTCCTCTTCATTGTTTTTTCTATGGACTATTTCCGATTTTAATTGATTCATTAACGAAATATTCTCAAGGTAAATCGAAGCGTGCTGCATATTGATTTGTATTATGGATACGTGTTTTTTAGAAAATATACCGGGAATTAGACTGTTATCCAGGTATATAATTGTTTGCTGGTTATTTTTGTGGAAAAACTTTGTGCATATAACTGACTTAATTGATTTCTCAATTACGCATGAGATATTTTTATAATCTTGGTTTGTTCCAGCATTATCTATTATGATGTCTTCATTTAAGTTTATTGTTTCTTTTATTATCTCCATGGGTATGGTTTTTCTTGTTATTATTTCATTAATTTCACTTGTTCCGTGATTGTCGACAATCATTTGAAGATGCAGTATCTTGTTTTCTTCTGTGAAATACGCCGCTCTTTGAGCTCCTGTAGATTCGATTATGTTGGTAAGAGTCTCGTATAATATGTCATTAATGCAATTTTTACTTGATAGTTTAATGTTTGTGCGAATTGCGCCGATGAGGTCTGTTTTTTCAAGATCAAGGTAGGTGTTTTCGTGGATTGTTGTTTGATTTGGTAATTTGTTGTTGTCTAAATAATTTAATCGGGTGATATATTTTATGTATTTTGATTTTAGTTGTTTAATTTTTTTTATGGCTCCCCATTCGCTATAAAAAGCGCATGCGATATTTGCATGTTTTGCACACATGTTTTCATCTTTTCCCATCAAGAAATCGGCATACATCTCGTTGGATATGGCTTTGGCATAAAGATTTGATGAGTTGCATGCTGAATGGATGCTTTTTATGAAAAATTCAGAAGATTTCTGGCGATTATCGGAATTTTTTAAGGCCAATAGTATGTAGAGCATGTATTCAAAGCTGGAGGGGTTATTTTGGGACATTATTCTATAATATTCGATAGTCTCCTCTGGTATGGTAGACGTATTATCGAAGAATTTAATGTTTATAGCGTCAAAGAAATAAAATTGTGACTTTGGAAACATTGCTATTGATGGATGTTGTTCTATATTTGACTTTGTTTTGAAAGAGAGATATTCGGCCCTTTTTTCTAGGGTGGATGATAATTGACCGGCTATGACGCACAGCCATAGGCCGCCAGGCAGGAATTTTTCTCTATCCCACTCGCTCTGTATTCGTTGAATGAATTTTTGCTCATAAAATGGGGTTGTTTCACTGCCGTCAATGGAGCATATGGCTATTTCTAGGCAGTTTATTGCATCTATGATCTTCCTATCCCCGGTTTTCTCAATGAATTTTTTGTTTTCGTCGATAACTTTTCGGACTTTTTTAAGTGGTGATCCACTAATGAATAGCGACCATGATGAAAATAGAGCCGCCCATGCGCCAAATAGATAGTCGCCATATGTTTTCGAATAATTTAGACTTTTTTCGTAAAGTAAGTGAGAGTGGTGAAAGTTGTTAAAGAAATACCCTATATAGTTGTTATATAGGTTATATACTTTTGGTTTAAATGGTGATGATGAATTGGTTATGTTGTTGATAGCTAAATCTCCAAAATATTTAGCTTCATTAAATCTTTTTCTTTCTATGCAAAATGCAGCGTAAGTAACATAGCCGAACTCTGATCCTTCATAATCTCCTTCAGTCAATGAAATTCTCGTCATATAGGTAGATATCAGATGCAGGTGATTTGTTAGTCCCGCGTAGTAGCATGCCTCCCAGAGTTGGCTAAGTAAGTCAATTTCTATGGAGGTATTATTATTTTGCAAGTTTGTTGAAGTCGTTATGTTTTTTGTTATTTTATTGTATATGGCGCTGATTTCATCAGATGCCTTTCTGGTTTCATGGATCACCTCTTCGATGCTGCCAGGAATAAAAATTCCTAGATCTTTGCATATTGATAACCCGATATTTACTGCCTTGAGGTAGGATCTTCCCATGTTGAGAAGTATATTCTTTGTTATTGCATAGGATTCAATCTTTTCACGGGGTGTTGATGCCAACGAAAGTGTTTTTTTGGCGAATTTTATAGCTTCAGATTTCTGTCCGGATAAAAATAGTGACTTGGTCTTAATGATTTCTATGTCAAATAAGGATGGGCGTATTCTGTTTGTTTTTTTATCGAAAAAATGTAGTGCTTGTGAAGCGTAATAGTTTGCGCTTGAGTATGCTCCTTGAGTTATTGACTGCTTTGCGCACCAATAATTTATTTTTGATGAAATGGATTTTTGATTATTGCTCATCAAAGAATATCTGGCTTTATTTATATGTCTTGCCAGGTCATAGTTATCGTAGCTTGTTTCACAGTAAACCAAATTGGAATATAGGGTTGTTGCGATATTTAAGTGAAGTAGTCCAATTTTATTATTGTCTATTGAAGAGTATATTGACTGTCTTGTTTGGTCGTGCGTGAAATAGAAGTCATTTTCTGATCTTAATATGATTCCACTGTCTTCAGCGCAGTGCAGGCTTCTCTCTAGATCTTTGATATTGTATCCGAAATACAAGAGCGTATCCTTGTTGAAATTATTACCAAGACAGGACGCTGTCTGTAGAATTTCTTTTGTTTCTTTGTCTAAATAATCAAATAATGTATCAAGGGTTTTTCTTATATTTGTTTCATCTTTCTTGGAGAGGGTTTCGTTTTTATTCCATTCCCATGTGTCGCTTTCTGGGTTTATGGATATATTTTTTACTTTGTACTGATTTAATATGCTTTTGACTGTATGAAATGCATTCCCGCCCGTTTGCTCGAAGGTGTATTTTGCTAGTTTTTGTGCTTGGGGCGCGTTCCAATTAAGCATTTCTTGGACTATTTTTGATGTTTCTTGCAATGATAGGTTTTTTGTCTTAATGATGATTGTTGGTTTTGATGGGTTGATGGCTCTTCTAATTCTGGATATTTTTTGTTTTTCTATCTCATCCGATCTATAGCTTATTGCCGTAAGCAGGCTGTTGGTGTTTGAAGCTATAGAGGTTATTAGTTCAATGGATGAATCCTCTGCCCATTGAATGTCATCTATATATAATATTGTAGGTATATTACATGATGAGATGGATTTGAAAAATTGAATTATTGTGTCGTTAAATCTATTTGAAGATTCATTTTCGTGAAGTGTTGATAATTCTGGTTGTTTTCCCAGTATCTTTTCGAAAGATGGACTTATTGATGTTATTATGGCGCAATTATCGCCTAAATCTCTATTTATATTAGATTCTATTGTTTCCAGTAACTCATCGTTTTCTTTTAACAGATCGGATCCAAAGTTTTCAATTGCTTGGGTGATGGCTGAATGTGGTGTGCTAATGCTATGTTCGTCAAACTTTCCCTTCATTATGAAGAGTGGGTTCTCTTTCTTTATTTCATCTAAGAATGTGTTGAACAGGTAGGTTTTTCCACTGCCAGATTCGCCAGATATGAAGGGTGTGTTTGGCTTTCCGGATAGAAGAAGATCAAAGCTTTCCCGTAATAATCTAAGCTGTGTGCTTCTTCCGTATATCATTTTGGGCGGCGCTATTTTTTGTTGATCTTTGACAGTATAAAGTTTTGTTGAATTGTATTTTCTTTTTATGTTTTGTGATGATGCTTGGAAAGTGATTAGTTCATTTCGTAGTTCATAAAAAGACTGGTATCTGTTTTCAGGCATTTTTTCCAATAATTTTTTGCAGATATTTGACAGTTCTTGAGGGATTCTTTGTTTGTTGAGTTTCGGTTCCGGGGCTGGCTTGGCTGTATGCATGTGAATGATTTCGATTGGATTGTCGCTGGTGAATGGCGCTACCCCATTTATCATTTCGAACAGGATGATTCCCAGAGAATATAGCTGACTTCTTGCATCAATGGGCTTTGTTATCCTTCCCAGAGACTCAGGTGATAAATAGCGAAGACTGTAAGTGTCTAGCGTTTTTTCTTCGGCTGCATATTTTGCTTGTTGGGCAGTCTTCTTCAATATAATGCCGGGAGATAAGAAAGTGGATCGGTAATCGTGGGAGATGAGGATATTTTTAGGATTTAAATTAATTATCGATAAATCAAGTTCTTCGATATATTCAAGTGCGCTTAGAAGGCTGAGAGTGATGTCGATGATACTGGATTCATTGAGTGAGTTTTCAATGAGGTTATAGAGCACGTCGCCATCAATGTTGTGGTTGTAAAAATAGTAATAATTACTGTCTTCACTATATTCGATGAGTGAGCAGATGTTGGGGTGATTCAGCTCGGGCAGCAACGCTCTGTATTCGGCATCGGTTGAATATTCCCTG